>CAMLCX010000153.1 GCA_946478635.1 uncultured Pseudomonadota bacterium | reverse complement strand
CGGGACGGTCGGCTTGTGTCGTCTGGACCACGGAATCGTTTCCCGTCGACAACACGGGCAATCAGGACGAGGCCCAGCGCCAGGTCGGCACGACGTTGAACAACGGCACGGTCTTCCGTGTCGTCGAGTTCGCGCCCGGCGTTTCGCCGCGGGTTCATCGGACCGATTCCATCGACTACGCCGTCGTGATGTCGGGCGAGATCGACATGGAGATGGACAACTCCGTTGTCCATCTGAAAGCCGGCGATGTGCTCGTGCAGCGCGGCACGATCCACAACTGGATGAATCGCGGCAGCGAGCCCTGTACCATCGCTTTTATCCTCATCGACGCCAAGCCGGTGGAGATTGCCGGGAAGGTTCTGCACGCCGAAGGGTAATTCGGCAGGCTATCGCAAAGACCTGATATGTTTCGCGTGCACAATTGTCTCGCCTCAACGTAACCAAACAGTACGCCTGCGCCTAGTTTGTACTGAGCAAAGCCCAAGGATCGATTCATCCATGCCGCCTCTGGTATTACTTTTGAACAGCGTGCGCACAAAGTCTCTCATCAAATCGTAAATACACGACACCTACCCTACGGGCTTCGCGCTTCGTCTCGGGAACGCTGGGTAGCGCCATCCAGCAAAATGGAGTGTGGCACACGCTGCCCACTAGTGGCATACTGTTGAGGGTTATCAGGGAGATAGACTATGTCAAAGGTGGAAAAGCTCAAGTCGGAAATTGAAACACTTCCCAAAGAGGAGTTCAGTGAACTCGTGCGCTGGCTTTCGGAAAAGGACTGGGAAAGATGGGATCTAGAAATCCAGTCTGATTCCGAAAGCGGAAAACTCGATTTTTTAATTAATGAGGCAGTAGACGCAAAGTCAAAGGGAAAACTAAGCGATCTGTGACGCATCGTACCACCTCGGTTCTGGGCATCCTTCACGCGACTACCGGAATCCGTCCAACGAATCGCCCGCCGCAATTTTAACCTTTTAAAAGCAAACCCAGCGCACCCATCACTTCATTTTAAGAAAGTTGGAAAACTATGGTCAGTGAGGGCCGGACCACACCACCGAGCACTCGCAGTGGAGGATGGCTCCAACCTCATTTGGGTTTGGATCGGACCACACAATGAGTATGAGAGACTCATCAAACAACAGAGCTAACGTCCCCGAATACGCACATTTGTCGCACGACTGAGCGCCCGCGACGCTTTGCAGTCTATGTATATTATAGGAGTACAAGCCCGGATTGCTCACCGCTTCATCCGGGCTAAGAGTTGCGGCGTTATTCAAGTCAGCGGCTTGCCCGACCCGATGTGTTTCGCCACTTGCGCGTGCGCGAGGATCACGCGCGGGTCGCGCTGCAAGGCGGCAACGTAGCGTTCGGCGAACTCTCCCGTGCTTTGCGCCGGCACCAGCAGGAAAACGGCTTGCCTCATCAAAGAATCGACGCTGTCGCTGGTCAGCGGCTCCTTATCGTCGAGAGTTTCATCGATCGCGACGATGAGTTGCGAGATCGGGCGCAGCCACGCGAAGTAAGGATCATTGGTGAGGAGCTGAAAAAAATGATTCGGCGACTGGATCGGGCCGATGCTCTTCTCGTAGACGATCTTTTCCGAGTCGAGCAGCGCCTTGTGGAGTTTTAGCAATGCGCTATGGAGCTCTTGCAGAGGCTTTCTTATCTGCTCCTGTTCGGGACTCGCTTGTCTTGGTTCTTTCTTTTCCATTGGGTTACCGGCAAAGTCACTAAACCATGCTAAACATTGCCGCAACTAAAAACCAGTAGGGGCGGGTTTGAAACCCGCCCCTACTTTGGCTTACGCCTTTGAATGACCCGCGAAGTCACACGGGTCTACCGCGCAAATGTTCCCGCCTGCAGTTCCCGCAGGGTCTGGTCGATTTCCGCCTTGGTATTCATCACGAACGGTCCATAGCGGGCGATCGGTTCGTTCAACGGTTTCCCCGACACCAGGAGAAAGCGCACGCCCTGCTCTCCCGCACGCACCGCGACGCTGTCGCCGTCGTCCCAAACCACCAGCCGCGGGGACGTCACGGCGCGTTCGCCTTCGGCGCCGAATCGTCCCTCGCCTTCGAAGACGTACGCGAACGCAGAATGGCCGCGCGCTATCGGCAAGCTGAACGAGCCCTTGGGCGCGATCGACACGTCCAGATACATGGGCTCCGCGGCGATGCCGCCGATGGGGCCGCTGACGCCGTCGACCGTGCCTGCGATGACGCGAACCGTCGCGCCGTCGTCGCGGCGAATTTCGCTGATCTCGTTCGCGCTAATATTCTGATAGCGCGGCGCGATCATCTTCTGCTTCGCCGGCAAATTCACCCACAGCTGAAAGCCGGCCACGCCTTCCGGGCGCACCTGCGGCATCTCCTCATGCATGATGCCTCGGCCGGCGGTCATCCACTGAAGATCCCCCGGGCCGATCTCGCCGGAATTGCCGACCGAATCTCTGTGGCGCACCGCCCCCGCGAGCAGGTAGGTCACCGTTTCGATGCCGCGATGCGGATGCAGCGGAAAGCCCGCTTCGTAGTCGGCCCGATTCTTCGACTGGAAATGGTCGAGCAGCAGGAACGGGTCGAGATAGTCCAGTGTGCGCGTTCCGATGCTGCGCTTCAGTCTAACGCCGGCACCCTCGACCACGGCCTGCGGTTCGATAATCTTCAAGATTTTTCTTGGCGTTGAGCTCATTTTCGGCTCCTTTCTATTGGCACCCCCTAACGTACACATTGAATACCGCTTCGACTAGACGGCAAATCTTGGAAACACTGTTCAGCCTAATGTATGATCGCCGCCATGGATTTGGACGGCATCGCGATTTTCGTCAAAGTGCTTCAAGCCGGCAGCTTCAGCCGAGCGGCCAAACTGCTCGGCATGCCTAACTCGACCGTAAGCGCCAAGGTGTCGGCGCTGGAAAAGCGCCTCGGCGTGACGCTCCTGCAGCGCACCACGCGTAAACTGCGCGCGACCCAGGCGGGCGAAGCCTACTTCCAGCGTTCCGTTCGCGCGCTCGAAGATCTGCAAGCCGCGGAGAATGAACTGGAAACCGAGCGCGCGGAGCCCAAAGGCCTGCTCCGCTTGACGGCACCTGTGGAAATCGGCCACAGCCTCTTGCCTGCGTTGGTCCACGGGTTTTTGCAAAAGCACCCGCGGATGGAAGTCGAGCTGGTCGTGACCAACCGCGTGCTCGATCTCGTCGCCGACGGCATCGACCTGGCTATCCGCGCCGGCCCGTTGAAAGATTCAAGCTTGATCGCCCGAAGATTCGATCTCGGTTACTTCGGACTCTGGGCAAGCCCCGCTTACCTTGCGCAGCACACCGCGCCGCGCCATCCGAAGGACTTGGCGAACCATATTTGCCTGCGTTTCGCGCGCTTCAAGTCCGAAGGCTTTCGCCTGACCAACGGCAAAGGGAATGCGCATGTTGCGGTTTCAGGCGACGTCATCGCGGACGATTTCGAGACCCTGCGGTCGCTCGCGATTCTTGGCAATGGATTGGCATTTTTGCCGAGCTTTCTTTGCGCCGAGGAAACCAAACAGGACAAACTGATCCGCGTGCTTCCCCAGTGGCACGGCGACCGGGTTTCGATGTCGCTCGTCCATCCCGCCCAGCGCTTCGTCCCGGCCAAAGTCCGCGCGTTTATCGCGCTGGCAGAGGAGCACCTAAAGAAGCCGGTGGACTGATGGTAGCCGGCAAAACCACGTTTCGGCTCAATTATATTCAAAACCCAATCTGTGTGAAGCATCCCCCTCCGGCTTAAGTCGCCGGCCATGAAGGGGACTTGCGTGTGTCATTTCGAACGAAGTGAGAAATCTTTCTCCCGAAACACAATAGAATCGGAAAGATCTCTCGCTGCGCGCTCGACATGACAGTGAAAAGCAAGATTTTGCAATTTCCAACACGGTCAGTTTTTCTTTCTGCCCAACGCTTTTTCGACAAAAGTGAAGTCGAACACCTGGCTCGGCGGAATTTCTTTGCTGACGCCCAAGCTCTTTTTTGTAAAGTCGATGGCGCCGCGCATCCACGCGTCTTCGAGATAGGCGTAACCACCGATCCGGCTCAGATGCAGATCGTAGACTTCTTCCGCCAATGAATGGTCTTTGACGCCGAGGTACTTGGAAATAATATCGGCGGACTCGCTCCGATGGTCCGAATAGTATTGAAGTCCCTTCAAGCTCGCTCTTACGAAAGCAAAGACTTCGCCCGGATTGTTTTTGATTTTATCTTCGGTGGCGCCGACGCCGCCGGAAGGATAATAAGGCAGATAGTCGCCCGAGTAGGCGAGCCGGCTGAATCCTTCGCGGTAGAGAATGAGCTGGCGCGGCGGCGAAAGCAGGCAAGCGGCGATGCGCCCGGTTCTGAGCGCCGTCGCCAACTCCTCGGGAGTGCCGATCACAATGGAAGCCACATCTTTGTTGGGCGTCAATCCGTGGTGCGTGAGAATCAGCTGCGTAAGTAAATCGACCGCGCCGCCGCGGGAGGAGATGCCGACCACCTTGCCCTTGAGCTGCTGAACGGATTTGACATCCGCGGCGCCGACGAGATCAAATTGCGGCTTTGAATTGACGATCAGAACCAGCCGCACGGGCATGCCGCGAACACCGGCAGCGATGATCGAACCCGCGGCTGATGCATAGTCGACCGATCCGCCGATCAATGCCTGCATGCCCACTGATCCGCGTATCAGCAGCGTTTCGAGATCGAGCCCTTCCTCGCGGTAAAACCCTTTCATCTGCGCGATGCGAAACTGCAACTCGGTGACGGCGATGGAGGTCGTCGAGAAACGAATTTTCTTGAGTTGCGCCGAAGCCGGTGAGTGGAAAGCGATTACAAACGCCCATGCGGCAAAGATTCCGGCAAATAGTTTTCGCATATTCGGCTCAGCCTCCATTGGTGAAATACCGACGACGACGCCCGTTGCGTGCATCGCGGAGACTACCAAGACCGCTCGCGCCGCGTCAAACCCGTTTCAGCGCCTTGACGGCTTGAACGATTTGAACGGCTTGAACGTCTTGAACAATTTTCCGCCAAGTCGCCGCTTGACAACCCCCAGGCGCCTAACCTAGAAGGAACTCAGTCCATGGAATTTGGAAGGAGTGCATTATGATCGCGAAAATCCGCCACCTCGCCACCCATACGGAACGCTATGACACCGAGTTTAAATTTTATCAGACGATCTTCGGCATGAAGCAGATCACCACGGGGTTAGTCGACGACACCGGCAAGTCGAATCCGGACCGCGGGCATATCAGCGACGGCGTCATTGGCATGGCGCTGCTCGCCAAGCGGGCCGGCAGCAATCAAGGCATTGATCACTTCGGTTTCGAAGTCGACGACGTCAAGGAAGCAGTCGAGCGGCTGAATCGATTTTATCCCGACCTCCTGCACACGCGAGCGCTCGCCTACGTTCCATTTGCCGGCGTCCGCGCACAGGATCCGACAGGCACGCAGTTCGATCTATCGCAAAAAGGCCAGGAGAATGTGCGCGAAGGTTATTTGAGCGACGGCTGGGACCAGCCGCGCTGGCTCAATCACATCGCGCTGCGCGCGAGAAAGCCGGATGAAGTCGCCGAGTTCTATACGAAAGTTCTGGAGCTCAAAGGCGTGGAAGAAGGCGGCGAAGAGGGATCGATCACGCTCACCGACGGCAAAGTCCGGCTTATCGTCCGCCGCTGCCACAATGGTTATTATCGGAGCCTCCGGCAAGGCTTCGACCATGTCGGCTTCAAAGTCGAGAGCTTGGAGCAAACCAAGAAAGACCTGGAGCAAATCGCCGCGGATCATCCGGAATGCGCGCCGAAAAAAATCGGCGGCGGCCCCCAGGGGGGCGGCATGCTGAAAGATATGGAAGCCTGCCCTTTTGGCAAGCACGCTTTCGGCGATCCGGACGGAGTGTTGCTTGATATTTCGGAGTGAGTTCCTAACGCTGGACGGCTAACGAACGGTTCGCGTGAGCATCGCAAGAGTTACAGGCGATGCTCCTACTTCGACTCTTTCAATTCACTCGCCGCCTTGCGTGCGAAGCTGAAGTCGGCGATCTCTGAAAACGAAATTTCCCGGGAAGACTTGAGCGTCTCCTTGGAATTGGCGATGAATTCCTGCATCGCTTCATCCGACACCACTCCCGTGTCGGAGTAGAGCTTGACGATTTCCTCGTGGATGAGGCCCGCGACCACCGAATCATGGACGCCCGATTCCTTCGCCAGAAGTTTGGTAAACTCGCCCTTGTTCTGTTTCAAATAGCGATTGGCCGCGAGCACCGCTTTGATTGTCCGCACGATCACATCCGGCTCACCGCGGATTTTTTG
The DNA here is from genome assembly GCA_946478635.1 of uncultured Pseudomonadota bacterium. Next base: position 3,470 of record CAMLCX010000153.1, on the reverse strand, counting down.
CAACGTGGTCACCAGCCCGCCCTGTGGCGTCTTGATGATTTCACGCAGGTGCACCAGTTCTTTGTATCCCAGCTTCACGGCCATCTTGTTATAGGGCATCGACATGACCGTGCCATCGATCTGGCCGGCTTGTAGCGCGCTCAACCGCAACGGATGGTTGCCGAACAAAGCGCGAATTTTTACATCGACCTCGGGAACCAGGCCATATTTTTTCAGCACCATGCGTGCGCCCACGTCGGTAAACTCGCCCACGCCCGACACGGCCAGCGTCTTGCCTCTTAAATCTTCCATGCGGCGGATCTCCGGCCGGACGACGAGGGAGAAATCCTGTCCGACCGTGAGCGTCATCACAATCCGCAGGGGCAAACCGCTCACGCTGGCGCGCGCACCGGAGGCGAGCGCCGTGGAGTAATCCAAATCTCCGCTCATCAAGGTCTGAAGAGAGATCGAGGGCCGCATGACGATCAGCTCGGCGAACAATCCCTGGGCGCGGAAAAAACCGTAGTTTTGCGCGGCCGATAATCCGAGGGTCGTCGCGCCGCGATTGGGCATGCCGATGCGGATACTCTTCAAGCCCGCGTTGTCCTGGCACCAGGCCGCAGCAGAAAACCAGGTTAGCAAGACCAGTAGCGCTCTCGCCGGTAAAAGTTTAAAGCTCATACGCTTTGGCTCTTATCTTAAGAGGAATGTTTTTGCCAACTCAACACGCGTTGACGCATCCGGCGGCTAAATGCTAACGTCCCGCCCAACCGAGGGGAGGAGCGAATATGGAATCGCAAGTCAGATATCTGGCCATCGTCAGCGAGCATCCGGAGGTGCTCGCCGGTTTTTATTCCCGCTACTTCTCGATGCGCGAGCTCGGCCGTTCCGCCGGCGGCGATGTCGCGCTCACCGACGGGTTTTACAACATCTCGATTTTGAAGCCGCGCAACGGCGAGGCGCTCGGCATCAGCCACTTCGGCATCACCATCGACGACATCGGCGCGGTTGAAGCGCGCCTGCGCCAATTCGCGCCCGATACAGAGATTCGACAGTTGGAAGGCGGTCTTTTTCATGGCGATTATCTCCTCACCGATCCGAGCGGCCAGAGCGTTGCCCTATCGACCCATCAGTTCCACACGCCGGTCGTCGAGCGCGCCTTCCCCTGCATCCGCCATCTGGCAACCTGTGTTTCGAACAACGATGAAGTGCTCGATTTCTATGTCAACGTGTTCGGCTTCCGCGAATCGAGCACCAGTAAAAAAATCCGCGCCCAGAACCGCGTCGTGCGCTGGGCGGCGGACGGCGCCACGGCGATGGCGATCCTGCCTGATCGCAGCCGGCGCGACATGAATGAAAGAGAAAGTCCCAAGGACGGCCTCAATCATTTTGGCTGGCTGGTCAGTGATATCGATCATTTTCTCGATGCATTACCGGAAGGCTGTATCAGCCAGCGGCCAAGCAGCCGGCCCATGGCGGAATACCGCGGCTTCGATCCCGATCGTAATCCCTTCGATATCTCACAGGACAAGGGTTACGAAATCGATGTCGACCGCTGGGTGCACGGCTGACCGGCAGGCTTTTCCTGATTAGAAGCGAACCTGGACATCTTTCCGCCCTCAATTCTCAAACTCACGGTTCTCGCGACCCTTTGGCTCGTTGATTTGCCATAAGCCGCGCTTAACTTGCTCGCCTGGCGAAAGCACAGTAAACTCAGCGAACTTCCCATGCACGATTTTCCGCGGTGCCCGGTTCGGGCGCGCTTGATCATTCTCTGGATACTTTTACTTTCGTTTCTCCCGGCAGGGCATAACGCAACGGCGCGCCGGGACACATTATTGCGAGCCGCTCACATCGAGCGTGCCAAGCAAGTTACTCAACGGTATGAGGCCTATGACAGGCGCTTGGCCGAATATTACGCTGCCCTTGCCGCCGCCGTGAAAAAAGGGGCTCCGGAACTGCTCGCGCATCTTCAGCCGCCGGGTCCGGTGCTGAACGGCTATCAAGTGCTGCCGCCGATACTGCTTAACGAGCCGGACGGAAAGTCACTGCCGACAACAGTCGCCTATAGCTGGCCGTGGACGGATCGGCTGATCGATCGCGCGTTGCAGGAAATCGCGCGCTCCCAAGCCCTGCTTCGTCAAACAAAAATCAATCCGCGGCAAAATAAAGAAGTTTTGGAAAGACTGGCGCTGGATTATCCAAGACTCAGTTCGCAACGCTCCAACATCAATGCGCACATTCAGTACAATCGTTTGTGGCAAACGGCAATCGCCGCTGATCGTGCCGGATATGACCACGAAACGAGTCTTCAAGACGCAGTTCTCGAGCACCAGAAAATAGCCGATCAGTTTCGCCGCATGAAGGCGGCCTCCAAGCGCTCCGCCTTCACCTACAAAGAGCCGCTCCGTCTCACGGAGACGGGCCTTAGCCTGGCGTCGCGCGCGGCGTCCCTCACTCAGCGGATCGATGCGGCGTTGAGTCCGGTGAATACCCCGAACTTCGTTAACGTAGAGGACTGCGCCGGCGCGTGGGTCATTCACGTTCCGCTATTTACGGATATCGAAGATCACGAGTTTGTGCAGGCGGTAAAACAAATTATTGAAAACACCTGGCAGGCCACCGACCGTAACACTTCGTATCGTATCCAGCTCGACCTCTCCTTCATATCATCCGAAGTCCTGTACCCCGATAGCGACAAACCAATGGGCGGCCAGAAGCTTGACGTGCGGCGCCATCTCGCGCATTTTCCCGCGGGCGGCGCGATTCTAACGACCGGCGGCTTGACGACCTATGTTCAAGACGACGCGATAATTTTGGGCGCACAGGCCGTTACACCGCGCGTACTAGCGCACGAGTTTGGTCATATTCTTGGATTTCGCGATCGCTATGTGCGCGGCTATAAAAACCTGGGGGAGGACGGATTTCTGGTGATGGAAGTCGTTACGGATCCGGAAGATATCATGGCGGCAACGCCCTACGGAGCCGTTTATCCCCGGCATTTTGAGAAGATTATCAACCACAACGCTGCGCATCCGCGCTTGGTGCCCGCGTCGAAGTTGACTCCCTTACTCAGAACCGATCAAAAACGTGAGCCGTCTTAAAAAGACTTGGCGGATCCTCGAAGCTTCGAGGATCCGCCGCCATTTTGGAGTCTATCGTCGCCTAATTTTCTCGCCCGCGTGACGCTGCAACGATCGCAACGATCACTACCGCAAGTACCCCGATACCGACGAGAAGCGCGATGGTGGGATCCATACCTAGCACCTGTCCACCCGACGGACCGGAAGGTCCTGCCGGGCCCACAGGCCCGGGTAGTCCGGCTGGCCCTGCTGGCCCCGGGACGCCCTCTCGACTCTCTTGTCCGGGTTGTGCTCTATCTCGACTGGGCTCTCCGCCCTGCACTCGAATATCGAAGTTAGTATCTCCGGCTTTCCCTTCGATAGTCGCCTTCCCTTCGTTCTTCTGCGGGTCTTGAGCGCCGGCCAAAT
>CAMLCX010000152.1 GCA_946478635.1 uncultured Pseudomonadota bacterium | reverse complement strand
GGGATGTCGCGCTTGAACATATCCGGCAGCCGTTCGTGCGGATAGTCCGACGGCCACATTAAACATTTCGGATTGAACTGCTGGAGCACGAAAGGCAGTGCTTTCTCTTCCACTTCGCAGGTGGTCCAAATTTGACCGCCGCGTATTAGCTCGCTTGGCTTCTTTTTGAGCAGCGGCGCTTGGACGCGGTAGGGTTTCTCCATCTCCTCGTCCATGCGGTCCATCATGTAGGGCAACCAGCCGCAGCCTGCTTCGAGGAATGCCACGCGCAATTTGGGAAAGCGCACGAAGACGCCTTCGAAGACCATGTGGGTAAATTGGATCAAAATCGCGAAGGGATGTTCCAACGTGTGGACGTGCAAAAACTTGTTAAAAAAGTCGAAGCCCATGCCGCGGCTGGGCGCGCCGTGGATGGTCAGCGGCAGGTCGAGTCTTTCCGCCGCTTCGTAGATCGGATCGAAGTCGGTATGGCCGTAACCTTTGTGTAGCCAAGTGACGGCGGGCAACAGGCCGGCGACGTGTCCCAAGGATTTCGCCCGCTCCAGTTCTTTCGCCGCTTCCAGCGGTTCGTGCACCGGCAAAATCGCCACACCTTGAAGGCGCGGACTTTGTTTGATGAAGCGATCGGCGAGCCAGGAATTATAGGCGCGCGCGAGAACGCAGGCCCATTCGGGATTTTGGATCAATCCCAGTCCGAGACCGCCGGTTGGATAGAGCACCGTCGTGTGAACGCCGAGCTCGTCGAGAAATTGCAACCAGCGCGGCGCGGGTGTTTCCGGATCTTTGCCGGGCACGCCGGTGCCGCGATTCCAGCCGTCAAGTGACGGAAAGTAGCCGTAGGTTTCGAAACGTGGCGCGCCGCTGTAGCGCCCGCCCAGGTAGTCGTGCAACTCACGGTCTTTCTCCAGGACGTGACCGTCGGCATCGATGATCGGGTAGGTGGGGTTCATAAAGAAGCTCCTTTTGAACAAATTGGAGTAATGGAGTGGTGGAGTACTGGAGTGATGGGTTTGGAGATTTTTTCGGCGCTCTTCCCATTACTCCTACACTCCAGTACTCCATCACTCCAGTTACAAGAACGATATGCCGCCGTCGACGTTGATGGTTTGGCCGGTCATGAAATCGCTCAGCGGCGAGGCGAGGAAAAGCATGGCGCCGACGACGTCTTGCGGCATTTGGATTCGTTTCAACGAGCGCAAGCCCACGGACGATTCACGGAACTTGATCATCTGCTCGGTGGGGTTCTCTTCGGAGAGCGTGTTGCCCGGGGCCAGGCAATTCACGTTGATATTGTCATCGCCGACTTCGCGCGCCAGCGTGCGCGTGAAGCCGATGGTCGCAGCTTTCGAAGTGACATAGTGAATCCTGCCGGGTGCGCCGGCGAAGACAGTGCCGGAAGCAATGGTGATGATCTTGCCGGATTTTTGTTTGCGCATAGCCGGCAGCACGGCGCGGCAGCAAAAAAATAGGCCGCGCAAATTGACCGCCATCAGCCGGTCCCACTCTTCCGGATCAATGGTTTCAATCCTGCCGCGGTTCATCGGCACGACGGAGAAAACCGCCGCGTTGTTGATCAGCACGTCGATGCGGCCGAAGCGCTCCAGCGTGCGCGCCGCCATCTTCTTGGTCGAAGCCTCGCTCGAAACATCGGTATGGAGCGCCAGCCCTTGCGCCGAAAAATTCTCTGAAATTTCCCCGGCAACCAGGTTGGCCGCCGCATCGTCGATATCGGCAACAACGACATGCGCTCCGGCTCCGGCAAAACCGAGGCAATAGGCTTTGCCGATGCCGTGGCCGCCGCCGGTGACGATGACAACTTTGCCTTCGAGTCCCGCGATCATTTCAACTGAGTGGGGAGTGATGGAGTATTGGAGTGGTGGAATATTGGGCCTCCCCGCCCATCACTCCATTATTCCAATACTCCATCACTCCAGCCTTCTTACCCGATTGCCGGATTGATCAGTGCTTTGGTCGGGAAGGTGCCCGGCACCTCGCCGCCGATGGAGCGAATGCAGTGCTCGATGTCTTTCAATGGAAACACATGGCTCACCATCTGCTCTACCGGAAACTTGGTCTCCTCGATAATCCGCAACGCCGCTTCCGTGGCGTCGTTGTCGGCGGTGAAACAGCCTTGCAGCTTGATTTCATTCCAAACCAGTTTATCCATCAGCATGGGCGTCACGGTGGTGTCACCAGTGAGCCCGCCGAGCACCATGGTTGATTGGCGATGCAGGCAGTCGACCGATTTCAAGATGGCATTCGGATTGCCTGACACGTCGACGACCACGTCGCACATCTCGCCGTTGGTTTCTTTGCGGATGACTTCAACGACGTCTTCTTCTTCGACGTTAATCGTTCGCGTCGCGCCGAATTTCCTGGCGAGTTCCAAGCGCGGTTTGTCGCGGCCAATGCCGGTAATGAAAATCTTCGCCGCGCCGGCGTGCTTCGAGGCAAAGGTGCACGAAAGGCCTTGCTGGCCGGGACCCTGGATCAATACGTAATCGCCCATCTTGACCCCGCCGCGGCGGATCGCCCACTGGAAACCATTCGCCATGACCGAGCCAATTAGGGCTGCTGCTTCGGCAGAGAGCGATTCGCTGACTTTGGTGCAAAGCACGTCGGGCGCCAAATAGAGATAGTCGGCGAAACCGCCGAAAAGATGGGGCGGCTTGTCGCATTTGGTCCGGCCGCCGTAATTCGTTCGTTGCCGGCAAAAGCGTTGATTGTTGCGCCGGCAGTCGGCGCAGCGGCCGCAACCCAGAGCGCCTTTGAGGATCACCCGGTCGCCTTCCTTGACGTGGTGAATCGCAGCGGCGTTCTTGCCGAGTTTCTCGACCCGACCGAGGATCTCATGGCCGAGTATGATTGGGTAATCGACTTTGAGTTTGCCGTGGAGATACTTTACGTCGGTGCCGCAGACGCCACCCATTTCGATTTTGATAAGGCCGCCGTCCGGTGGAATATCAGGCAGCGGGTATTCACGAAGTTCCAATTTGTCCGGTCCCAAAAGTGTCGCGCCGCGTGCGCTTGCCATGGTTGCCCTCCTTAAATTGTTCCATTCATTATGGATGAGATCCTTCGATTCGCCAGACCGTGTGAAAACGCTATCGGAGCCCTTCGACGACGCTCAGGGCGAACGGATTAAGTGCTTAGATTCTAAGAAAACCTTCCCGTTCGTGGTGAGCTTCGTAGAACCATGAACGTAGTTTTCATACAGTCTCTCGCGCAGGATGAAATGCCCTCCAATTGTTAGAGGTCATTTTACTTTGTATTCTTGCGAAAGTTTGTCGATGAAGCCGTTGCTATCGAGTTCCTTGACGAAGGACATGTCGGCAAAGCGCTCGGGATTTTCTTTCAGGACTTTGGGATCCTTCTTGCCGACTTCATGAATGGGCAGCTCGAAGTACTCTTTCGAAGGATAGGGCCGCACCGGGAAATCATATTCGCGAAAATTTTCCTCGAGCACTTCGCGGTCCTGAATCTTCATGTACTTCGCTAAGACCTTGAGCGCGAACTCTTTGTTGGATTTATAAAGGTGAACGCCTTCGATCATGGCTTTGGTGAAATTGAGCCAGTCGGCGCGGTTTTTTGTCAAATACGGCCGCCGGGACACAAAAAACAGACTTGAATAGGGGATATTGAGCTTGGAGGCATCGATGAGCAGCGGCATGCCGAGTTTGCGCGCCTGCAGCGTCATGGGCGGCGTGAGCATGGCGGCATCGGCGTTGTTGGTTTCTGTGGCGGCGATGCGATTTGACTGATTGCCGACTTGCAGCAGCGCTACATCCACGTCCGGCCGCAGGCCTTCGCGTTGCAACAAGTACCTGGCGGCAAAATCCGCATTGCTGCCGAAGCGGCTGATCGCGATGCGCTTCACTTCCTTGATACTTTTGATTCCTCTCCGTCCAAAAATGCGATTATCCATTGTGTTGCCGAGCCGGCCGAACATGACGAGATCCAGCGCGGGCGTGGAAATGACGACTTGCGGCGAGAACATGCCGATTTGGGCATCCCCCGATGATAACGCGGCCGCCGCAGAGCTGGCGCCCTGGATGAAAATCAGCTGAACATTGTTTCCATATTTCTCAAAGAGCTTCGCTTCCTTGGTCACCCAGAGTGGCGCGAACTGACCCACTTCGCTGGTCCAGACGACATTCATGTTGGCGGCGAAGGACGCCGTTGCTTGGAAAAGCGCGGCGGCCACTGTAATCAGGCGTAACACCCGAGATGTCCTATTCATGCCATTCTCCTTTGTTTTTGTCGGTGCGAAAAAGGATCGTAGGTTGACCTCATTTCTTGCTTACCCCTATACTTCCGAAACGACCCTGGATCAAGTTCATGGAGGCCCTAATGGTTCGATTCGCAATCGCGCTGCTGCTGGTTTTGTTTACGATCGTCCCGGCATCGGCGCAAACACCGGTGCGGGTAATGACGGGTTATGCCGCTACTTCCGGTCCCCATGCCGTGCTCTGGACCGCGCGCGAGGCGGGTCTGTTCGATAAAAACGGCATCAAAGCCGAAGTCGCTTACATTCGCAGCGGCTCGACCATGGCTCAGACTTTAGTTTCCGGAGAGATTCAGATGTCGCAGATGGGCGGCCCCGCGATGTTAGCGGCGGGTGTGGCGGGAATGGATGTCACTTTCGTTGCTGTCGCGCTCAATACCACTCCGATCGTGATCATGGGCACGGTGTCGCGCATGGAAGACCTGAAAGGCAAAGGGATCGGCGTAACGCGCTACGGCTCCAACACGGATATTTCCGCTCGCTTCGCGATTCGCAAGGCCGGACTGCAGCCGGAGAAAGACGTGGCGTTGATACAGCTTGAAGATTATCCGGGCATCATGGGCGGCATTCATTCCGGGCGCATCGCCGCCGGCGCCCTCGCCGATCCGTTCACCGATGCGGCAAAGAAACTAGGCTATAAAGAAATCGCCGACCTTGCGGCCATGGGACTGGAATTTCCCTTCGTCGGCATCGCCGTCAAGAAATCCTACGTCAAGGACAACATGGATACCGTGCAGCGTTTCGTGCGCGCCTACACTGAAGCCATCGCGATCTACAAAAATAACCGCGATCTGGCGATGAAGATTACGAGCAAATATACCGGCATCAAAGATCCGGCGACACTCGCCGCGACCGTGGATTTCTACGCGCCGAAGCTTCAACGGGTGCCCTACCCGACAGCCGGCGGGATTCGCTTCGTCTTGGACCAAGTGGCGGTGCGCGATCAGCGCGCGAAAAACTTTGCGCCCGAGACGTTCATGGACACGCGCTTCGTCAAGCAGCTGGAGGACAGCGGGTTTATCAAGGGGCTGTATCCGAAATGATTGGAACGGTGAAAATCGGGGCAGACGGGGCGCTCCGGCTGGTCCCATTTATGCGTGTTTTGCTTTCACTAACCGTAAACTCAACAAGAACAAGATGACCAGCGCAGCGGCCATGATCGTTGGCAGCAGATAACTCAAGGCGGGCAGCAAGCTGACGGCGATCACCCCGGCGCCGAGCCAGACTGGAACATGCGGTCCGCAGAGTCGGAAAAGCAATGCGACGGGGACGACCAGCAAACTCAGATCATGTGTGAAAAGGTGAGGACTCAAGAGCAAAAGAGCGATCGAGTTGCTGATCCAGCTTATTTCAAATCCAGCGGGTAAATCGCGCGCGCGCAAGTTGATCCAAACAACCGCAAGGAATGTCGCCAGCATTGCGCCGCTCCAGACGATATCACTCCAGGGACCGGGCAGCCAAACTCCGGCTAGCGCCCTCAGGTTATGCATGCCGCTCAGAGGATTGGTCCAGTCGTGTTCCGATCCGCTGTAGCGCCGAATGATTTGCAAATACTGGATGAGAGTGTGTTCCCCAAGTAACAGAAACCCTCCGCCGACCAGGACAGCGACGACGAGTATACCGGCGAACAGACTGGTCCAGGCGCGATTTAGCAATAAAATAAAATGGGGGAGCGCGACATATTGGAGTTTCAAGCAAAGCATTCCGGCCCAGAGGCCGCTCTCAGTTCCCTTGCGATTTTTTTGTGCCAGCACATGACGAGTCAGGACGTAGAGGATAACGATCGAGCCGTGAGCGTTGAAGAGCGTTGCCTGAATTCCAAAATTGCATAGCGTAGCGAGCCGCAGCCAGTGGGTTTGATCGCTGGTCAAATTCAATTCACGGGTGAGTCGTCTCAGCGTTGCCCAAATCAAACCGGCATTGAGGAGCGTCATCGCCAGGAATGCGCCGGAAAAAGACAGTAGCGTGAGCGGCAGCAGGAGCGCTGCCGTAATCGGGGGGTACGGAAAGATGAGTACTCGATCGGTGGTTACGAACCGTTTCTGAAAAGCGAGTTGTTGGTCGAGATCATAGAGCGCTCGCGGGTTTTCTCGAAGCATTAACGGTTGGGCATAGAAAATGACAAAGTCAGCGACGCAATTGTCGTGGACACAACTGGGAGTATGGCGAGTATAGATGCTCCACCAGTTGCCGCTCAGGCTCATGGCAACGGACAAGCCCAAGCCCACAATGATGGCCTTAATCCGGCGGTTCGCTGCGGCGCTTATCGCATGACCTTGTTCGGGCATGAAGTGTACGAACAATGTATGAAAGCGAGTTCAAGCATTCGACTTTAAGGATTCGCCAAAGCCAAGCCGAGCATCACGGAAATCGGCCCGAGGGCTGCATTAATTTTCAGCAAAAGAAACCAACGGCGCCAATTGGCAAGTAACGCTTCAGGCCAGGACGGCACAATTTGCGGCAGCGCCGAAGTTAGCCTCGCGATTACCGGCGCGTATTTAAAAACTTGCAAGCAGTGGTGCACAACCATGGCGCCGAAGACAAAGAGCTTGACGCCCAAAAGAATTCCGTAGGATTCGCTGACCACTACTCCCGTCGAGGAAGCACGCGCGACCAAGTTCAATATTCCCGTGATCAGCAACAAGCCGATCGCGATCCACGAAGCGGTCTCTAAACCAAGTCGCCCTTGATTCAGCGTGGTGATCGCGATTCGCGGCTCCAATTCGTGCACCGCAGGTCCCAACACAATCAAGAAAAACACGATTCCGCCGAGCCACAACGCCAGAGCGATCAGATGAATCAGCAAACCAAGCGAATACCAGATAGTCATGGGGATTTTCCAGCTGTTGTTTCCCGTAACACTGGCAGAAATCCTTTGCAAATCAAAGGCATCACTCTTGAAATGAAATAATCCGTGTGTTAGCACAGGTCAGGTTTCTTCCCCCACTTCCAAGAATAAAAAGGATGGATCGTTAGATGCTCAGGTGGCTGCCAGAAGACGTGTCGACCTATGGTCACGAAATAGATTCGCTATTTTATCTTATCTACTACATCACCGCCGCGACCTTCATTCTGGTCACCGTTCTCATGGTCGTATTCTTGATCAAGTATCGGGAACAGCCGGGGCGGCGCGCGACTTATAGCCACGGCAACACCACCCTGGAGATTATTTGGACGATCATTCCCGCCGTGATTTTAATCTTACTGGCGTTCATGAGCGCGTCGAGTTGGGCCAAAATAAAGCGGCATTTGCCGGACACCGATTTCGAAGTCGGCATAACGGCCAAGCAGTTCAACTGGGAAGTGAGTTACCCCGGTCCGGACGGAAAGTTGGGCAGCGACGACGACATCAAGTTCGATAACGATCTTCACGTGCCGGTGAACAAACCGATTCGTCTGGCCCTGGCGTCCAACGACGTCATTCATAGTTTTTTCATCCCCAACATGCGCTTTAAACAAGACGTTGTTCCGGGACGCAAGATTCCCGCGTGGTTCGAGGCGACAAAACCCGGAAAGTATGAGCTGCCCTGTGCCGAGCTTTGCGGATTTGGTCACTCCGGCATGAAGGGGTGGCTTTATGTCCACACGCCCGAAGAATACAAAAAATGGGCGGATGAGAATCTGGCGGCGAAAGCGCAGTAAACTAATTCTTGCCTTTGTCATTTCATCCGAAGCGATTAACGGAGGGTTTTGAGCGATGAGCGATACAGCGGAGGCGCAAGCCTCGCATGGGCACGATGCCCAGCTTGGTTTCGTCCGTACTTATATATTTTCCCTCGATCACAAGATGATCGGCCGGCAGTTCTTGTTCATGGGTCTGCTTATGATTATCGTCGGCGGTCTGCTCGCCATGCTCGTGCGTTGGCAGTTGGCATGGCCGGAAACGCCGGTGCCCGGGCTCAATATTGTTCCTGAGCCGTACATCTACCCTGGTGAACATGGCGGAGGGATTATCCCGCCGCAGACCTACAATGCGCTGTTTACAATGCATGCGACGATCATGATCTTTTTTGTCGTGATGCCGATCATGGTCGGGACCTTCGGCAATTTTTTAATACCTCTAATGATCGGCACCCGTGACATGGCGTTTCCCAAGCTCAACATGCTGTCATTTTGGGTGGGTGCTGTGGCGACATGCCTCATGCTTTCAAGCTTTCTTGTTCCCGGCGGTCCGGCAGCCGGTGGCTGGACCAGTTACGCGACTCTTTCAGCAAGGGCCCAGTATACCGGGGTGGAATGGGGTCAGAATCTTTGGATCATCAGTCTTTTGGTTCTGGGTATTTCTTCATTGATGGGCTCGATCAATTACATTACAACGATCGTCAATATGAGAGCGCCCGGCATGTCTTACTTCCGCATGCCGCTGACGGTATGGTCGTTGTTCATCACCGCGGTCTTGCTGCTGCTCGCTTTGCCGGTGCTGACGGCCGCTTTAGCGATGCTGCTCTTTGACCGAACCATGGGAACCAGTTTCTTCCTCCCGGAAGGCGGCGGCGAACCGCTGCTCTGGCAGCATATGTTTTGGTTCTTCGGTCACCCGGAAGTTTACATTCTCGTTCTCCCGGCTATGGGAGTGACCTCCGATATTCTATCGACATTCTCGCGCAAGCCGATCTTCGGCTATCATGCCATGGCTTTTTCGATGATCGCGATTGCCTTCTTGTCTTGGCTCGTCTGGGGTCATCATATGTTTGTCAGCGGCATGAATCCGCTGTTGGGCACGGCGTTCATGATGACGACGATGGTCATCGCGGTTCCCTCGGCGATCAAAGTCTTCAACTGGCTCGGTACTCTCTGGGGAGGAAACATTCGGCTGACCTCGCCGATGCTCTTTGCCTTGGGGTTCGTCTCGAATTTCTTGATCGGCGGCTTGAGCGGCATTTTCATGGCCTCTACGCCGGTCGATATCTTCATCCACGACACCTACTACATCGTCGCGCATTTCCATTACGTCGTGGCCGGCATCGTCTTCGCCTTGTTTGCCGCGGTTTATTACTGGTTCCCGAAGATGTTCGGCCGCACGATGAATGAAGGCATGGCTAAAATCCATTTTGTGCTCACGTATATCTTCTTTAACGGCGCTTTTTTCCCCATGCACTTCCTCGGCGTGGCCGGACACATGCGCCGGATTTACAATCCGACGCAATATGAATTTCTGTTGCCGATGCAGCACTGGAACGTTTTCATTACCGTGAGCGCGCTGTTGCTGGGCGCTTCGCAATTTATCTTCCTTGGAAACTTCGTTTGGAGCCTGATTGCCGGCAAGAAGGCGGAGAGAAATCCATGGCAGGCCAACACCCTCGAGTGGTCGGCGGCGACGCCGCCGCCGCACGGCAACTTTGAAGTGCAGCCTGTGGTCTATCGCGGACCCTACGAGTACAGCTCGCCTGAGGTCAAGGAAGACTGGCTGCCGCAAGATAAAAATCTCGGTGCGGGGTCAGCGGCGCGGGCACACTGAGCGGGAAACGCCAACATGAAAACGGACGGCGTAGGGATGGCAGCATCCGTGGACGCCCAC
>CAMLCX010000151.1 GCA_946478635.1 uncultured Pseudomonadota bacterium | reverse complement strand
TACGGATGAAGCCGCGGCGAGGGCGAGGCGCAGAAGGCGCCGCCGCGTTTGCCTTTGCGGATCTCTGCGTCGATCCAGTTTTTGGCAAAAAACTCGCCGGCGATGTGCCGGAACTTCGGGTCGAAAGCTTCGAAGGCTTCGAGAATCGCCTGCTCGGCTTGAGCATAGGGGAAAGGCGTGGCCTCTTTGCCGACGGGGGCATACTGATCGTAAAGCGCGAGGCGCGGCAACTGGAGGAGTTTGGCTTTGAGCGCGAAGTAATCCTGCGCCAAGCCGTAATTTTCTTCCGTGACCGCCATCATGGTTTTTACCGCCGCGCCGTCGATTTCATTGGACAGGTGGCGTTGCGCCAGCGGATCGGGGTAGCTGCGCAGGCGATCCATAGTCAAATTGTCTTGAATGAGCGTGTCATAGACAAACGTCAGCACCTGGCCATGTCGAGCGAGTTCTTGATAGAGAGTTTCCATGGCACGCTGGCGCACGATCCGGTCCGGGTCGTGAAGCAGTGAAAGAATTTGGCTGAGATTCAGTTCTTCCTTTTGGCCGTTTCTTTCCAGGTTGAATGAAAGGGATGACGTGATTTCGGAAAAAAGCCGGCCAAAAGCGTTGCGGCCGGTGTTGTCCCTCTCATTGAGGATTTTTTCCTCGGGCTCGGTCAAGGTGTGCGGCCGGTAGCGCCGCAGGCTTGCGAGATAATGCCGATAAGTCGCGAGCGAGGGGTCAGCCAGGATGCGGTTGGCCAGCGCGTCGTCCAACTTGAGCCATTCGAGTTCAAAAAAGAGCAAGAGGTTGCGGATCTCCGTCGAGCGCTGCTCGACCCGCTGCTCCAAGTCCTGATACTCCGGTTTGGCGGTGTCGGCGGCATAAACAAGCCCGGCGTAACTGCCGACGCGGCCCAGGGCTTCGTAGATGATTTCCAGTTCCTCGAGCGCCTGAAGAACCATGGCCGCGGTGAGCATTTCCGGATTTTCCAGCAGCGGGCGAAAGCGCGCTGCAAATTTCTCGGCGCGGGCATGGCAATCCTTCACTGTTGCGGCGATATTCGGATCATCGTGGGCGGCATAGAGATCGCGCAAATCCCATCTTATCCCGGCGGCGCTGTTCGTAGTCATATTAGACAATAAACGTCCTTTTCATTACTTTGGCGACGGATTTCCAGGGTGATTCAGCCACGGGAGCAAGCGCGGCGGTTGAACTCTCTTGCAATGAAAGATATAGCACAAAAAATCCTGGTCTTTAGAAGAGGAGTATCATCGTGTCGGAATTATCAGAACTAAAAGTAAAACTCGCCATGTCGTCACGCATGTTGTTCAATGCCGGTTTGGTCGATTATAGCGGCCATATCAGCGCGCGCATTCCCGGCTCGGAGCACCTTGTCATTCTGCCGCATCCGGTGAGTCGCGCTACCGTGCAGCCGGACGATATGGTGATTACAGATTTCGAAGGCAAACTGATCGAAGGCAACTACAAAGCGCCGTCCGAGGTCAATATGCACGCGCGGGCCTACAAAGCGCGGAGCGATATCCAGAGCGTCGCGCATCTGCACAACCATATGGTCGCGACTCTGTCGATGGTCGATAAGCCTTTCTATCCGGCATCTTCCAATCCCGGGGCCTTCTTCGGGCCCGGTCCTTTGCCGAAATATATGGACCCGGCGCTTATTCATACAATCGAGCAGGGCGACGCGGTTGCCAAAGCGTTGGGCAATGCGGACGCGGTGATGTTGCGGGGGCACGGATCGATGGTCGTGGCCCACTCCATCGAATGGGTATTTGCCGGGTGCGTTGATCTCGAAGAAGCCGCGTCGCGATTTTACAAGGCTTCGTTGCTGGGTCCGGTTATGGTTTACAACGAGGACGAGACCCAGCGGGTGATGAAACAACGGCGCAAGGATTCCGTTGTGCAAAAGGTTTGGGACCACAATGTTGCCAAGACCAAGCTTGCCGGCCTCATGCACGGTATTTGACCGAACAGGGTTTAAATCCTCAATCCAGCCCCTAATCCACAACGGCGGCAGCCCTGCATAAGGGGTCTTATCCGCGTCACGGGTGGGTCTTTCACGCGCTCCACAAGAGACTGAGTTTGTTGGGGAATCCGTATCGCCCGCTGACCTGCAGGTGGTGTTTTTTTATTGCGCGACACTGGACCGTGTGGTATACGATTGGATTCAGTTTCACCGGAGGAGAGTGCTGACTAATGTACGATGATTTTCTAGCGAGAATTCTCGAGCCGGACATTTTTTTGCCTTCACAGTTCTACGGCTCGGGAGGGCTATCTCGTAAGCTTGAAGGCGAGAAGCGCCTTATGATCGCGGTTTTGAAGGATGTGATTGAGTGTCTTGAGAAATATCGTGGATCGAAAAACAGCGCGGCTCAGTGCCAATATCTAAGCGCCATTGAATGGGTTGAAGATACTGATACAGACTGGCTGTTTTCCTTCACTAACATTTGCGATCTGCTAGGTTTTGACCCACAGTATTTGCGCGAAACGCTGCTCAAGCGGGAGAATCGGTATGTAAAGCGGGACCGCCCGAAAACGCTTTCTCTCGCGGCCATGGCCGAGCATCCGTAATCCTATCGCTTCCTAGCTTTTAGGACAGTTAGCTCTTCCCGAATCACTTGTCCGCGCGGTGAGTTTGCGCCGGCTATTTTAATTGCTCGCTCGTAATCAGCGATCGCTCTCTCGTCTTCGTCCTGGAGCGCATAGGAGCGGCCGAGATAATAGTAGCCATCGCCGGGCCGGTCAAGTTTTCCATAAACCATGCCGAGCCGATACGGCGGGCGCTCCCACAGAGGCGCGAGATTCTGGGCGTTGATATAAGCGCCCGCTGCGCTACGCAAATCGCCTGACTTTTCCAGCATTTCTCCCAAATAAAGAAATGTCAGGGGCTCGCTGGGGTCCAAAGCCACGGCTCGATCAAAAGCCTGGCGCGACGAAGCGAAGTTGCCGATTTCGCTATACAGCCGGCCTAAATCGCGTTGAAGGCCGGGATTATTCGGTTTTAGTTGCTGCGCCAGTTCCAAATTTCGCTGAGCTTCCGGGAGCTGTCCCTGGAGCAGGTGAGCGAATCCAAGAAGGTGGAGTGCCTCGGCATTTTGCGGATTTTGCCGCGCCGCTTTCTCATATTCCTGCACCACCGCCTCTCGACCGGGGCGCTCCATCCGAATAATCATTTGCACTTTTTTCAATGATTCAGGACTTTCAACACGCGGCTGCGTGGGGCCAAGCGATCGAACGACAAGCTCGGCGTTGGCAACGCGCTCCTGGGTGATCGGGTGGCTCATGATATAGGCTGGGACATCGATCGGATTTAGCGACCGCTCTTGATCCAGCGTCTTGAGAAACGCAATCGCGCCTTTGGGATCAAAACCCGCGGACGCCATGTACCTTGCGCCCAGGGTGTCCGCCTCCATCTCCAACTGGCGGCTGTAGGCTGCTTGGCGGGTCGCGGCCACGGCCTGGCCGACTACGGCGGCCGCCTGGGCACCGCTACCCGTGCGCGCTAGGAGCGCCATGCTCAATAGGCTGAGTACTGAGATGGCGTCCGGTCCCGAAGTTCGCGCCATGTGGCGGGCTTTAATATGGACAATTTCATGACCCATGACACCGGCGAGTTCGTCGGTGGTTTTGGCCCGCTCGATCATACCGGAAAAAACGTAGATCGAACCGCCAGGGACGGCAAAAGCATTCAACTGGTTTTCATCCACGGCAAAAAAACGGTAATCAAACGGCTGGGGTCCGGTTGCCGACAAGATGCGTCGCCCGATCCGGTCGATGTAGCGCTCAACTTCGGGATTATTTACGAACTTGAAATATTTTTTCGCCTCGCGGCGGAATTCACGGCTGATTCGCGCTTCTTCGTCTTCGCTCGGCGGGCCCAACGACGGCAAAGAAGGAAGGCTCTCCGAAATGGAGTTGCAGCCGGTGTAAGCCATTGCCGCCGCGAGCACGAGCGCGCAAGGAACGCGCCAGCGCCAACGCGCAACCAGGCAAGAAATCATTGATGGAGTATAGAGAGTGGTGGGCGGGCCTTCAATAGCAAGGACGGCCGGCGCGCGGGAGTTGACGAGCGCCGATCGAGACCCTATCCTCTGCGCTAACTCAATTTGTGAGAGGTTACACGATGTCCCAAGCATTCGAAGTACCACACGAGAAACTCACCTGGCGGTGCGATCTATCTTTTCTCCCATTTACGTGCACGGCGGAAATGACGCCGCTGGAAGATTTTATCGGCCAGGAGCGTGCAATCCGCGCCATCGAATTCGGCCTGGGCGTGGACAAACCCGGGTTCAATATTTTTGTGACCGGACTTACCGGCACCGGCAAGACCAGCATGATCAAGGCATTTCTCAAAAAGATCACCGCCGCGAAAGCTCTTACCGTTGCCGACCCGCCGACACCCGAAGACTGGTGTTACGTTTACAACTTTGCCGATGCCGATCGACCCCAGGCGCTGAGAATTCGTCGCGGTTGGGGCAAGGCTCTCAAAGCGGACATGGAACAGCTGATTCAGAACTTGCTGCGTGAAGCCAAAAAAATGTTCGAGAGCGACGAGTACGTAAGCCACCGCCAGGAAATGATCGAGCGCCTGCAAAAAGAGCAACAACAGATGATGGAAACTTTGATGCGCGAGGCGAGCCAAAATGGTTTTACATTACGCATGACGCCCTCCGGCATCGTGCTTTTGCCGACCCAAGACGGCAAACCGATGCAAGAAGCTGAGTATCTGGCGCTCTCGGATCCGGAAAAGAAACGGCTGGAGGAAGCCCGCGGCGACCTCGAAAAGAAAGTGGAAGTTACCCTGCGGGAAGGCAAAAAACTCGAGCGCGAGATCGCCGAAAAATTAGCAGCGGCCGAGACACAGGCGGCCGATTATTTAGTGCGCATGCCGCTCACGGACTTGAAGAATAAATACCGCGATTATCCCAAGGTGCTCGGCTATCTCGACGCGGCGCGGGATCATATCCTGAAAAACCTGCAACGCTTCAAAGGCGCTGAAGTCGCGCCGGTGATGACGCCCATGGGACCGATGCCCATCGGCGAACCGCCGGGCGATCCGTTTTTGCCTTACCGCGTGAACGTGTTTGTCGACAACAGCGACACCCATGGGCCGCCGATCATTGTCGAGACCAACCCCACTTATCACAATCTCATCGGCGTCGTGGAAAAAAAACCCATCGCGGGCGGTTACTTTACCGACTTCACCCTGATTAAGGCCGGTTCGATCAGTCGCGCCAACGGCGGTTACTTGGTTCTCTACGATCGCGATGTGCTGTCGAACTCGGGAGTGTGGGAGGCGCTGCAGCGCGTCATCAAAAACCACGAAGTGCGTATCGAAGAACCCGGCACATTTTTCGGTTTCATGCCGCCGCAGGGGCTTCGCCCCGAGCCGATTCCCACCGATACCAAAGTCATCATGATCGGCGATCCCTATTTATATCGAACTTTGGCTTCGATGGATCCGGATTTCCGCGAAACCTTCAAGGTCAAAGCCGATTTTAATTTCGAGATCGAACGGACCCAGGAAAATATCACCGCGCTGGCGTGTTTTATCAGCGACTACTGCAACCGAGAAAAGATGCGTCACTTCGATGCCGATGCCGTGGCGCGGGTGATCGAACAGTGTGCCAGGAAGGTCGAGGATCAAAACAAACTTTCAACTCGCTTCAGCGACATGGTCGACCTGCTGATCGAGTCCAATTATTGGGCCGATAAAGAAAAGGCCGAGCTCGTTTCAGGACGGCATGTCGAGCGGGCGGTTGTCGAAAAAACTTTTCGCCTCAACTTGATCGAGAAACACTTGCAGGAGCTCATTGCCGAGGGAACCGTTTTAGTCGGTGTGGAGGGCGCGGTGGTGGGACAAGTGAACGGTTTGGCAGTCTATCAGATGGGCGACTTCAGCTTTGGCAAACCGTCGCGCATTACGGCAAAAACTTTCATGGGTCGCGGCGGTATCCTCAACATCGAACGGGAATCCAAGCTCAGCGGCAGCACTCACGATAAAGGCGTATTGATTCTCGGCGGCTATCTCGGCGGCAAGTATGCGCAGGAGAGCCCCCTGTCCGTGTCGAGCACCGTTTGTTTCGAGCAGTCCTATGACGGCGTCGACGGCGATAGCGCGTCTTCCACTGAGCTCTACGCGATCCTGTCGAGCCTCTCCGGGATTCCCATCAAACAAGGTATCGCGGTGACCGGGTCGGTCAACCAAAACGGCGAAGTGCAGGCGATCGGCGGCGTCAATCAAAAAATCGAAGGGCACTACGACGTGTGTCGGCTCAAAGGCTTGACCGGCTCTCAGGGCGTGATGATTCCCCGCGCGAATGTGCGCAATCTTATGCTGCGGCCCGACGTCGTTGAGGCGGTCCAAGCCGGCAAGTTTCGCGTTTATGCTGTCGCCACAATCGACGAAGGAATCGAAATCTTGACCGGAGTTCCGGCTGGGGTCCGTGATCGCGATGGAAAATATACCGAAGGATCGGTCAATGATCGGGTCGAGCAAAAGCTGCGGCAATTTATCGAGCAACAGAAGAAGATCGCCGCTTCAATGAGCGCTGAGAGAAGCCCAGTTGCGGGAGGCAGCCCAACGCTTTAGCCTTCCCTCGCCTTGGGCGAATCCGGCCTGACGCCGAGCGGCACCGAGAGCTGCACGGTTTTGCCTTTGCGCAAGATAGTCAGGTGCACGACATTGCCCGCTTCCAGCCCGCCGATCATGCGCGTTACGTCGCGCGTACTGTCGACTTGAGTGTCGTTGACCGACAGAATAACATCTTGCTTCTGCACACCACCTCGCGCGGCGGGCTGGCCTGGCAGTACCGAGCTGACGACAACGCCTTTGGCCGGGAAAATTCCCAGATTCGTTGCCTGGTCAAGGGACATATCGGACATCTGCACACCGAGCCAACCCCAGGTAAATTTTTCACCATTGGCCAGGCGGGGCACGATTCGTTTGATCACGTTGATCGGTGTGGCAAAGCCCATGTTGCCGCGCTCCGAAGCCATCGTAATCATGCCGATCACGTGCCCACTACTATTGAGCAGCGGGCCGCCGCTGCCGCCGGGATAGCCGCCGGCGTCGGTCTGAATAAACTCAAAACTTGCCGAGTCCGGATAAGATCGACCGGCGCGGCTGACAATGCCTAAATTCATCGAACTTTCGCGGCCGAACGGATAGCCGAACACGAGCGCTAAATCGCCGACGCGAATCGCACCGGAATCGCCCAATGATAAGACTGGCAGTTCGCGCTCGGATTGAATCTTGAGGATGGCAAGATCGATCTGGGCGTCGGCGGCAACCACGCGGGCGGGCAGACGCTGCGCGTCAGCAAGTCTAATTTCAATCTCCTTGGCTTTGTCGATGACGTGATGGGCGGTCAGGACAAACCCCTTGGGGTCGATGATGAAGCCGGAACCGCGGCTGCCGGTAACCGGCGCCGAAACGCCCTTGGTCTCTTGGCCAGTGGTGCGGATTTGTACGATAGCGGGTCGCGCATGGTTGGCGAGCCCGACAAAAGCCCGGCTGAGACGATCGAGCTCTGAATCTCCCGTGGATGGTTGCGCCTCGCGCCAGGTGAAGGACAACGCCGGGATTGTTTGATCTTCGGCGGCGAGCGCCGCCGGCGAGACCGCCAAGAAGGTCGTGATGAACGTTGCCGCAAACTTCACAGGAAAGCCTCCGGGAAAAATGCTGCACTTCCTTTACCGAAAACTTTTTAAGAGAACAAGAGCTTGACGGGTGCGATTGCGCTTTGGCGCGCGGGATATGATATTCTTTTACTCGGTGACGGGCTCCCAGGACAAAATTGTACTGATTACGGGCGGCAGCGGCGGGCTGGGCCAAGCGCTCGCCGAAGGTTTTGCGCGGACGCAAAACCGAGTCGTGATCACCGCGCGCGATCGAAACAGGCTCCATGCTGCTGCTGAAAAGATGGCTCGCAACGGGGCGCAGGTTCTTGCTTTGCCGTGTGATATCTCTCGCAGAGATGAAGTGCGCAATCTCGGGAAAGAAATAACAACGCGCTGGGGAGACG
Source organism: uncultured Pseudomonadota bacterium (assembly GCA_946478635.1). Next base: position 1,802 of record CAMLCX010000151.1, on the reverse strand, counting down.
TGCAGATTCTCATCAACAATGCCGGGATCGCGCGCGCTGTAAGCTTTTCTGACATGCCGGACGATCTTTGGGATAATACCCTGGAGACAAATCTGACGGGCGCCTATAACTGCTGTAAAGTTTTTTTACCGGCGATGCTGCGGGCACGGTGGGGCCGGATCATCAATATTGCATCGACGACGGCGAAAGTTGGCTTCAGCCACGTCACTGCTTACACGGCTTCGAAACATGGTCTGTTAGGCCTCACGCGTTCTCTCGCGCTGGAAACCGCTCGAGCGGGTGTGACCGTGAACGCCATCTGCCCGGGCTACATCGATGACGAGCGGACGCGCGAGAACGCGAAAGTCATGGCGGAGAAAACCGGCAAAAGCATTGACGATATACTGAATTTGTTTGCCTCCAGCGCGCCGCAAAATCGCTTGATCGCGCCTGAGGAAGTCGCGTCGCTGGCGCTTTTGATGGCCTCTGAAAAACTCGGCGCCATGACGGGGCAGGCGGTCAACGTCGACGGCGGCGCCGTCATGGTGTGAAGAAGAATGGAGTGATGGATTTATGGAGTGTTGGAGTAATGGTTCTCCGGGACTGTGTACTTGCCCAGCGCGCCATTCCTTCTGGTACTCAAGGCTTTTTGATGACATAGGGAACTTACTGCGTGGTCGCCGACGGCATTACGACGATTCGGCTCAATGATCTGGATCGTTTGAGCTTCGTGATTCCCGGTTAGGAGAAAAGAATGGATTTCGAATTATCGGAAGAGTTGATCGCGGTGCGCGAGCTGGCGCGGGAGTTTGCCGACAAGGAAGTCGCCCCCACGGCGGCCAAGGAGGACAAAGAAAAAATTTTCCGCGCCGATCTGGTCAAAAAGATGGGCGAACTGGGTTTTTACGGTACGATGATCCCGGAGACCTACGGCGGCAACGGTTTGGGGTTCCTCGCCATGGTGTTGATCACCGAGGAGATTGCCCGGGCGCATAGCGCCATGCGCGTGGCGATCAACATGCAGATCGGTCCGGCGGTGACGCTGCTGCAGTTTGGCACCGAAGAGCAAAAAAAGAACTTCATTCCGGGGCTGGTTTCCGGAGAAACGATCGGCTGTTTTGCGATTACGGAGGCCGACGCTGGCTCGGACGTGGCTGCCATGCGCACGACGGCGATGCGAAGCGGCGAGGACTATTTGCTTAACGGCGGCAAGCTTTGGATCACCAACGCTCCGGTGACCAACGGTGGCCTGGTTTACGCGTACACGGATAAAGGGCAAAAACATCGCGGCATGAGCGCGTTCTTTGCCGATTGGCGCGGGCCGGGTTTGGCGCGCCGATCGCTCGAAACCATGGGCGCGCACTGCTCGCCGCTCGGCGAGTTGACCTTCGATAACTTTCGCATTCCGGCGGCGAATCGGCTCGGCCAAGAGGGCGACGGTTTCAAAATCTGCATGTGGCAGCTCAATCAAACGAGACTCAACTGCGCGGCCGGCGCCTTGGGCGTGGCGCGCGCGGCCAAAGAAGCGGCAGTCAATTACTGCAATCAGCGCTCCCAGTTCGGCCAGAAGATCGGCGAGTTTCAGATGAATCAGGATATGATCGCGCAGATGATTGTTCATGAAGAAGCGGCGCGGTTGCTGGTTTACCGCGCCGCCTGGCTCGCGGATCAGAGCAAACCCAACAACTTGGAAACGTCCATTGGCAAGTACGCCGCGGCGGAGGCCGCCAACTTCGCCGCCGACGCGGCGATGAAGATTCTCGGCGCCTACGGTTACTCTACCGAGTTTCCGGTCGAGCGTTACTACCGCGACGCCAAGTCCT
>CAMLCX010000150.1 GCA_946478635.1 uncultured Pseudomonadota bacterium | reverse complement strand
GGCGCCGGCTTCGGAGAGCTGCCGGTTTGTGCGAATGCCGGCGCAATCGAGAAGAGATGCAGGCGAAGACTGTCCGGAACACCTGTCTAATTAAGAAAGAGGTGCCACAATTCCCCTCGCCTCCCAAGACTCTCTGGATATTAGCCGTAAGCGCTACCGACTGCAATAAATCCAGATACTTAACCACCCAGGCTGATTGGCTTCCGAGCGCCAAACGGGGGGTAAGAGATTTGCACGGCGACTACTTCAACCAAATATTTCATGGTAACCTGCCAAATAAACTATTCGCGAGCCCAAACGTCTAAGCGTTGCACATGCATTACCCGGGAATATCGAGTGCCTTGAGCATCATCCTTGCCTTGATCCTCGTTTCCGCTTCCCCGGCTGGGGAAGCGATGATCAGGGCGGATGCGGTGCCGGCCTATCAACCGAAATACTATCCATTCGAGGCCGGCGAAAGGGAAGTCTATAACGCGACCTGGAACGGAATATTTTCCGTTGCCACGGCTGAAGTCCACACCGTGCAGAAAGTCATCGACGGCAGAAAGGTCTATCAGGTGCGCGTCGATGCGAAGACTTCAAGGGTGCTCGACCTCATCTGGCGGATGCGTGATACGATCAGTTCGACTTTCGATGCCAAGACCCTGATGCCGTCGCGTTTTACTTTCAGCCAGCGCGAAAATTCTAGAGTGATCGACACCGAGGCGCATTTCGATCCGGCGGTTAAACAGTGGGCGGTCAATCGCCAGCAGGTTGGCAAGAAGCCGCGGGTTTACAACTTCGATTCCAATAATACGCTCGATCCGATTACCGCGGTCTATCTGGCGCGCAGCACTGATTTCAAAGTCGGCGATAAGCTTTATTTCAAAGTATTCGGCGGACGCTACCAGTATTTGCTCGAACTTTTTGTCGAAAAGAAAGAGCCCGTGGCGCTGCCATCGGGTAAAACCGTGGAAGCCTATCGGATCATTCCGCGCGTGCAAAATATCACCAAGAAGGGCTACGCGAACCGCTTCAATGAAGCGGCGATCTGGATTTCCACCGATGCTCGCCGCATGCCGATAAAACTCGGCAGCAAGATCGCTTTCGGCAGCGTCCAATTGGTACTGGTCGAGGACAAGCGGCCGCCGCAATCCACCGCGTCAAAATCAAGCGCGCCGGCGTCGTGACGCGTTTGCGAGTAGGAATACCTTCCATGATCATGGCAAAAATGACTTCAGTGTTAATAATGAAGTGCAAGTCGACGGCTGTCGTCGCGGCGATCTTGCTCGCCAGCGCCGCGCTCTCCGCGTGTATTGCGGTCGGGCCGGCGCCAAGCAGCCGGCCCGCGCCGCGTGAAGAGTACCCGCCGGCTTCTGCGCCATCGGCGCGGCGCATCGATTCCTATGAAGTCGATCGCTTGCGGCGCGTGATGGTGCCGCTCTTTCGCGGCATGAATCAGCCTTGCCGCGTCGACCAATCGAGAGTTGGCATTATTAACCAGAACGAAATCAACGCCGCGAACGCCGGCAACTGCGAGTTTTACGTGACCGTTGGTTTACTGCGCCGCGCCAATGACGACCAACTACGGGGCGTTCTGGCCCATGAACTCGCTCATCAAGACCTTGGACATGTCGCGAAAGCGCAAGTGGTTGGCGCCGGTCTCGGGGCTTTGTCGGCGGGTTTACAGGGGTTGTTTCCCGGCGCTGGAGCGCTTGCGCCGATCGCCGGCGAGCTTTTGGCTCGCGGGTACAGTCGTAACGAGGAATATGCCGCCGATCGCCACGCCGTTGATATCCTGCAGCGCACTGGCCGTTCCAAGGACGATCTCGTCGAATCGCTTACGTGGATACGGCGGGTTTCCGGCAGCGGTGGCGGAGGCGGATTTCTTTCGACCCACCCGGCGCTCGATGACCGGATCGCGACGATCCAAAGATTACGTTAGTTTATCCGGGATTCCTTAACCCTTTCACTTATCTCTGCAACTTCAGTAAACATTTTCCATGGCGATTCGTCTAACCGGAGCAAGGAGGCCGAATCTATGGAATTACTATCGAATACGAAATCAGGCTTTGTTCGTATGGTTGGGACTATGGCCGTGGCGAGCGCGTTGGTGGCTGGATGTGCCGGTGGTTCATTGACCACGCGGGAAAAAGGCGCGGGTATCGGCGCCCTCGGCGGCGCAGCGGCCGGCGGTCTCATCGGTTCGGCGGTGCGCCATCCTGGCGCGGGAGCGCTGATCGGAGGCGCTTTAGGTTTGGGTGCCGGCGCTTTGATCGGCGACCAGCTGCAGGGCCGGGAGAATCAGGCGACTCAACAGGACCAGCAAATCAACCAGAACCAGGCGGAACTTGAGCGCCAGCGCCGTGAGCTCGAAGAGATCAAACGCAGACGCGAGTATTAAAAACAATTCCAATAAAATGATCTAAAAATGGGGGGCAGTTGCCCCCCATTTGCTTTTTGGACTCGATTGCGACGCTGTTAGCCCGGATAATTCCCGGTAAAGCAGCGATCGAGGTGCAACCCTTCCGGAACGAAGGCAAAGCAGGCGTGCCTTGATGGTGTTGGCTGAGATAAAGTCGTCGCGCGGTGTGCCCGTTATGCATATCCACAGCGTCGATGATCCGCGCGCGCTCTACTCGGGCGGACTCGGCCCGCCGTTTCCGCTCACGAAAAGCCGGGTGTTTCACCCGAATATCGATCCGATGATTGCGCGCTGGGCGAGGCATAACGACTGTTCGACTCGATCGACGATTCTAGATCAGCGCCGCGACAAGGATGCGCGCGGTCACACGGCGATTCGTTACATCTTTCCCAACTGCCGCGACAATCGAGAGGTGACTCTCTGGAAGCTCACCGGCGCAGGGCATGTTTGGCCGGGAGGAAAGCAAAAATTTATGGAACGCCTGCTCGGCCCATCCACCGATATCATCGATGCCAATCAAGAGATGTGGAAGTTTTTCAAACGCTTCTCGCTGTAGCCACCCAGTTCGAACTGCCATCAAATCATTTGAGACAGTCGAACGTGGCAATTGAGTTATTCCTAATAGCCTTGATGCCTCGTTCATCCCGTTCTAAACTCACCGACTGTGAAAATTGTCATTACCGGCGCCGCGGGGCTCGTGGGCGGTCACCTTGCCGCGAGATTGGCCGCCGAGCATGAGGTGATTGCGCTCAGGCGCTCGGATCTTGACATCACCGATAGGGAATCAGTGCGCCGAATCGTGAATGATCTCCGGCCCGAGCTTATTTACAATTGCGCGGTGCTGCAGGTTGATGACTCCGAGCAGAATCCGGACAAGGCAGAAGCTGTCAATGTGAATGGGCCGCGCTATCTTGCGGAGGCGGCAAAGGAGATGGGCGCCGAAATCGTTCAGTTCAGCACCCAATATGCTTTTGAAGGGGAGCCCGAAGGCCGAGAGCCTTTTACGATAGGGGACGAGCCGCAACCTGTAAATGTCTACGGCAAGACCAAAGTCGCCGGTGAGCGGGCTGTGCGCGCCGCATGCCCGCGCAGTTACATCATTCGCACTTCTTGGGTTTATGGCAGCGGCAAGGGGAGTTTTCTTTGCACCGTCCATAACGATCTCAAAGCCGGCAAGAGAGTTCACGCCATCGACGATATCCGGTCGAGCACGACCTACGTCGAAGATCTTATCGATCGCGTTCAGGTCATTGTCGGCAAGCGTCATTATGATACCTACCACGTCGTCAACGCCGGCGTATGCTCGTATTACGATTTTGCCCTGGAAGCCGGCCGGTTGCTTGGACTCGAGCGCTCGCGGATCGATGCGCTGATTGAAATCACGCACGAGCGCGATATGAAACGGGTCGCGGCCCGCCCGCGCTATACGCCGCTGCGTTGCTTGCTTTCCGAAGAGCTGGGACTGCCGCCGATGCGCGACTGGCGCGATGCGCTGGCGGCGTATGTGCGCGGTTAGCCACGGTCTTGAGTTTCGGGTCTCGAGTTCGGAGATATCGCCTCACTCCATCACTTCAATTTGCATGGCACATTGAAGTTCCGCCCGCGTACGAGTACAAACACGGAGGAACTCAAAATCTTCCCTTCGAACGGCTGGAGACAATGATGAAACGATCTGTGTCGGGGTTTCTGCTTTCGGTCCTACTTCTTCTCGGTTGTGTCGAGCCTGGTTTCGCTGCGGACACGATCCGCATCGCGTACAGTTCGGTGAATCCCCACGCGCTTTTGGTTTCGCTGGCTGAAAAGCGGGGGCTTTTTGCCAAGTACGGTCTCTCTTCGGTCGTCGTGTACATTCCCGGCGGTAGCACGGTGGTGCAGACGATGGTGTCGGGCGACGTGGACCTCGGCCAACTCACCGGCGCCCCGGGAGTGGCGGCCAATCTGCGCGGCGCCGATATTCTTTACATCGCCATGACGGACGACACGATGGGCTATCAAGTGGCGACCCGCCGGGACATCAAGAGCCCGGCGGAACTTAAAGGCAAACGCTTTGGCATCAGCAGGTTCGCGTCGTCATCAGATTTTGGTACGCGCACTCTTTTGAAGCGCCTCGGCGTCGACCCGAAAGACGTTACCATCCTGCAAATCGGCAATGAAACGGAGCGTCTTGCCGCGCTCAAGTCCGGCAGCATCGATGCCTCGGTCTTCAATGCCCCGTTCGGCAGCGTGGCGAAGAAGTTCAATTTCAATATCCTCGCCGACGCCGGCGCCCTCGGCATTCCTTACTTCAACACTGGCATGTGCGGCAGCGCCAAAGTGCTGCAGAAAAACGAAGGCAGGATTCTCAACTTTCTGCGCGCCTATCTCGAAGCGATCAAGATTTTCAAAACCGAGCCGGAGTACACGCTCAAAGCGCTGGCGCAATTCAGCCGGGTGAGTGACATGGAGTTGCTCAAGGAAGCCTACGACTATAACAGAAACAAAATCCCCGACGTTCCGTATCCGTCGCTGAAAGCGATGCAAGCGGTCATCGATCCCCTGGTGGAAGCCGACCCCAAGCTCGGCAAAATCGACGCGAAAAACTATGTCAGCGACCGCTTTCTGAAAAAACTAGAAGAAGAGGGGTTCGTCAAAAAGCTGATGGGACGGTAGGTTCATTTGTTCCCTTATTCTTTGGCCGAATAAGCCGCCGCTCCTTAATGAGATAACCCGCCGGCTCGGTGGCATTTGTCACCGTTTACGGCGGCTCACTTAATAGTTAGACCCACAAACTTGCGCCGGAGGACAATCGTCTATACACTATGGACGTGCGGTTCGAATGGGATCCGGCCAAAGCCACAGCGAACTTACGCACTCACCGGGTCAGTTTTTCCGAGGCGGTCACTGTTTTGGAGGACGAATTCGGCCTGACTCGTGAAGATCCTGACGCGGTGGAAGAGCCGCGTTTTGTAACTTTAGGCCTCAGCAACCTTGGAAATCTGCTTGTCGTGGTCTACGCATACCGCGAGCTGGATATTATCCGAATGATTTCGGCTTGGAAGGCGAACAAACGCCAGAGGGTAGTCTATGAAAAAGGTCGTCGCTGAAAAGTACCGCGATATCGACTTCTCGCGTGCGAAGCGCGGTGCCGTCGTTAAACCAGAGCCGGGAAAAACGAAGATTTCCATCCGGCTGGACAATGCCGTCCTAGATTATTTTAGGAGTCTCGTGGACACAGCGGGAGGAGGAAACTACCAGACTCTTATCAACGATGCATTGCTTGAGTATGTCCATCGCCGTTCGACTTTGGATGTCGTGCGGCAGGCCGTCCGAGAGGAGCTTGCTCCCTATGGGATAGCCCGCGGGTCTAACACCGCACTCCAGCGGAGGCGCCGAGTGCGCCGCTGACCGCCAACGTTGAGGCTTATCGGCCGCCATTTTCTTTCAAGCTTTGGATCTACCGTCGTTGATCGCGGCCTGATTCCGCTTCGATCGACTTCAACAGGCTGTTGTCGTAAAGCGCCTTCACATCGACCTTCGGCAGCGGCGGTCCCTGTGCTTGCATGGCGTCGACCGTAGCGCGCGCCGCGACGTCATCGATATAGGGAATACGCGGCAGGTCGGGCACCAGATCGTCGTAAAATTTGGCGAGCACATCCGGGTCGCGCTGGCGAGTATATTTGCCGATCACCTTCATCGTGACATCGCGGTGCGACTTTACATAGGCGAGGGCTTCGATATAGGCGCGCAGGTACGCGTCCGCAGCCTCGCGTTTTTCACGGAGAAATTTTTTCGTTGTCGCGCTCACCGTGATCAATTGCCGGATGCCGAGCTCGCGGATGATGGAGAATTTTCTCAACCCCTGTTTCTCGGCGGCGTAGGTATTCGGCGCGGTGAGAATCGTCGCCGCGGCTTGCTTGCGCAGCACGGCCATGGCGCGCTCCGGCTGGCCGACGGTGCCGAATTGCACGAAGCTCACGTCTTCTTTTTTGAGTCCCACCTGCTCCAACACTTTGAGCATGTAGCCGTAAGTGGGGCTGGTGGGATCGAGAGCGAGTCGCTTGCCGCGCAGATCTTCGAGGCGCGTGATGCTCGGATCGGTCATCAGCACGTAGTGGTTGACAACGTTGTACTGAGTAGCGATGAAAATGCCGTCGCCGCCGCCGGAGACGAGCCGGATCAACCCTTCGGCGCCGCCTTGATAGAGGTGAATTTCGCCGGCAGTCAAAGCCGACAGCATCACGCGGTTGCCCTGAATGTAGGCCATCTTAAGATCTATGCCGTGCTTGGCGAAAAGACCTTGGTCGAAACCGACCCAGAGCGGCGCGAAACTGCCGCTGATTGCCGAGTAACCGAGGTTAATCGTCGTGAGTTTTTTCTCCTGCGCCGGGGCCGAAAAAGAAATTGCTAGAGCGACGACCAAGGCCAATACCGATCCAACTCGTCTCATCATGTTGCGCTCCTTATCAGACTTAAAGTCGCTTAGGGGTTGATTTCCCGCAGCTTGCTCGTCTCGGCAACGACCGATCCGCAGTCCGTCATTCCCGCATGTTTTAGCGGGAATCCAGGCGAGATCGGAACTGGACCCCCGATAAAAACATTCGGGGGTGGCGCCCTAAAAAACGTTCTACCACGATCCGATACCCTGCTGCTGCGGGAGCTTCTTCATTTGAACGCTCCGAGAGAATCCGTTTGCTCGTGAACGACCCGCCTTTGATATTCCAGAGCGGCGTGGATTTCCAGACTAAATTCGTGTGCGCGCGGACATCGGGATTTATCGATGCGCCGAAACGTGAAAAGCTTGCCGCGCAACGGGGCTTGTTATAAGAATGGCCTCGCTTCGGAGGTGGACGATGATGCTCCGCGCTTTGTCATTTCTGATTTTCTGGCTCGCCGTGGCTGACGCGAATGTCTTTGCGCAAGCGCCTGTCAAGAAAGTCAGGATGGGCATCCAGTCCACCAACATCGGCTTCCTGCCTTTTCACGCCGCTTTTCATAAGGGATTCTATCGGGATCAGGGGATCGACCTCGAGATGATCTTCATGGCGACCCAGGCCGTCAACGCGGCGTTCGTGCGTGGCGATCTGGATTACAGCGCCGCGGTCAACGGCATCATTCAAGGCATCGTGCGCGGCGCGCCGGCAAAGATTCTGGCGTGCGCAGTCGACCGGCCGCTGCAGTCGTTCATCGCCAGAAAGGACATTCGCTCAGCGCGCGATCTCAAGGGAAAGAGAGTCGCGGGCAGCACCGCGGGCGGCACGGCGACCTTGATGGCCGATGCTGCTCTCAAACACTTCGGGCTTGAACCCGGGCGCGATGTGTCCGTGGTTCCGCTCCGGTCAAACCGTCTCACCGCTCTCGAGTCCGGCGCGGTCGACGCCGCGCTTCTTGGCGTGCCGGAAAACATCATCGCCGTCGAAAAAGGCTACAGCGAGCTGCTGTTTCTGGGCGACGTGCTCAGTTTTCCGCAGAACGGTTTTGGCGCTTCGGTGAAAAAGATCTCGGAAAATCCCGACGAAGTGTACGGCATGGTTAGAGCCACACTGCGCGGATTTTACTTCAGCCTCGATCCGCGCAACCGCGAGGAAGTGGTGAAGATCATCATGAAGCAGTGGCGCCTAACCGATCGGAATCTCGCGGCCGCGATGCTGCGCCAGCTGAGCCGCGGTGTTTTGAGCGACATGTCGATCAAACCGGAAGGGATGCAACTGATGATCGACCTGGTGCGCGAAGATTCGAAAGTCGCGCAGTCGTTTACGGTTTCGCAGGTCAGCGATTTCAGTTTTCTTGAAAAAGCGCGCCGTGAGTTGGCCGCGGCGCGGGTGCAGTAATGCGGAGCGCCCGGAAGGAGAAAACATTTCACCGCTGAGACGCCGAGGACGCGGAGGATTATTCCGATTCTCATCTCTCTGCGTACTCCGTGCCTCTGCGGTGAATTTTAGAAACTCTATGGCAGCGGAGGAGCGAACCGTATGAAAACGATATTTGTCACGGCGATGTTTGTTGTTTCCTTGTTATTCGGAGATTCCGGCCGCGCTCAGACACCTTTCTATCAAGACAAGACGATCACCGTCATCCTTGGTGGGCCGCCGGCGGGATCGGCGGACCTGAGAACGCGCGGCGTGATCAACAGTCTGCGCAAGCATATTCCGGGAAATCCGACCATCGTCATGCAGTACATGGGCGCGGGCGGCGGAAGGCAGGCGGCCAATCATGTCTACGGTGTCGCCAAGCCCGACGGCCTGACCGTCGGCAGCATGGGCGCCGCGCTGGTGACCAACGCGGTGCTCGGTGCGACCGGTGTGCAATACGATATCGACAAGTTGATTTATCTCGGCACGCCGGACAGCGCGCAGCAATATTTGTTCATCACGCACCGGCACGCCGGTCTGGATACTCTGGAAAAGCTTCGATCGGCGCCAGGCGTGCGGATCGGCGGCCAATCCGTCGGCCATCCGGTTTATATTACGGGACGGCTCTTCGCTTATATACTCGGCTTGAAGGATCCCAAGTTCGTCGTCGGGTTCACCGGCCCCGAGATCGATGTGGCCATTGCGCAGCGGGAAGCGGACGCGAGGGTCAATACCGGCGACTCGATTCTACGCCGCAACCGTGAATGGCTGGATAAAGGGCTCATCGATATTCACGCCAGCATAGAAATTCCCAAGGGCGAGCGGCACCCGCGCTTCGCCCAGGCGCCTGACCTGGAAAGTTTCGCTAAATCAGAAAGAGAGAAAAAGATATTGGGAATGTTTCGCGCCTTCCGGCTCGCCGGCCAGAATTTTTTCCTGCCTCCCGGCGTGCCGAAAGAGCGCGCCCAAATTCTCATCGAGGCGATGCGGAAAACGCTCGGCGATCCTGAGTTTTCCAAGGAGTATCAGAAACTGTCGAATGAAACACCCACGCCGTTGACGGCGGAAGCGCTGGAGAAGATCATTCGCGAGCTGCCGCGCGATGCCGCCACTGTGGAAATCTTCAACAAGCTGGCCGGCGCCGGTCCGCTGCCGGCAAGGTGAGAAACTACTGATGAGCGGTGGCGTCGTTTGGTAGCGAGTTATCCTCTCGACAGACTCGCCCGGCCGTCTTCAATCCGATCGACCAATACCGGCTGATTAGTGCTCCGACGAGAATTGCCGCCGGAGAACATTGCAGCCATCGCGCCTGGAAGAAAATTCCTGAATCTCCTGTATGATTTCGGCTTCAACAGTTGCGGGATAAAATCAAAATTCCTCAATTTGCGTGTCTACGATTGGTGATAAGGAATTTGCGCGCCGATGTAACTCGTTGTTTTTCTGGCAAGTCGCGCTCAGGGCACATGATTTGCTCAGACTCGACACTATCAAACGAGAGGAGGTGTGCCATGAAAAACCAACGATATTTAGTCGGCATTTTTCTCTTGTTCTTCGCGCTTGGGTACGCTCATTTGGCCGGCGCTCAAGACCCGCAGAAGAACGAAGGGAAGGCGACTATCGAAGG
>CAMLCX010000149.1 GCA_946478635.1 uncultured Pseudomonadota bacterium | reverse complement strand
TATAAAGAGCTTTTCCCAGTTGTGATAATTTTCCCGGCAACATCGGGAATCTTTGCATGATCCGAGATATGGGAGACAAAGTCGCATGCCTGGATTGACCGACGTCGGACAGAATCTTCAGGCGGACGTCAACCCAAAACACAGACCGCTCGAGTCTGAACTACTGTTAATCCTTTACAGGGCGATCATCGAGAATCGCGATTTACACTCCGGTCTCCGCGCAGCTCTTGAAATCATCTGTCAATTCACTGGTTGGGTCGTCGGTACCGCGTGGCTTCCTGCCGAGGACGACACCCAAATGAGGTTTGGGTCTTCCTGGTATCGAGATGATCCAGAGCTCGCCGAGTTCGTTGATGTTTGCCGGCAGCACCAATTCTCGCGCGACGTTGGCATTCCCGGCCGAGTTTGGCACCGCGAAGAAGTGGAATGGACGCGCAATCTGGCGGCCGAGCCCGCGGATTTGTTCCCGTTGGCGCCGGCGGCGGCAGACGCCGGCATTAAAGCCGCCTTTGGGATTCCGGTGACTCACAATGATCACGTTGACGGCGTTCTGATGTTCCACGCGCGCGAGGCCAAGGAGGAAGATGGACGTCTCATCGAGGTCATTTCCCGCATCGCCATGCAGCTTGGCTTCGCGCTTCAGCACAAACGGCTCGAAGAAACGCTCTTGCAGCAGCAATCTCTCATCCGTCGGAGCCAAGAAAATTTGGCGGAACAGGTGGAGCAGCGAACCGCCGAGCTCAGCCTAACCCATCAGAAGCTTCAGGCAGAAATTAATGTTCGCGAGCACGTTGAGGATCGAATCCAGGAGGGAGTGCGCCAGCAGGAGGCAATAGCCGATCTCGGCCGGCAGGCGTTGGGGGGAGCGGATCTAACGGCACTCATGCGGACGGTCACTGAGTTAGTGGCAAATACGTTGGACGTGGAATTTTGTAAAGTGCTGGAGCTTCTGCCGGACAATAGAGCTTTGCTCCTACGCGCGGGCACCGGATGGAAAGAGGGTTTGTTGGGACAGGCAACGGTGAGCGCGGGAACAGGCTCACAGGCGGGCTATACGTTGCTCTGCATGGAGCCGGTGATCGTTACCGATCTGCAGCGTGAAGAGAGATTTACCGGCGCGCAGCTGTTGCGCGATCATGGAGTGGTGAGCGGCCTGAGCGTCATTATCGGACCGAGTGATCGGCCTTTTGGCGTGCTCGGAGCGCATACCACAACGGCGCGAGCGTTTTCCAGGGATGACGTTTATTTTTTACAGGCGATAGCGAATGTGCTCTTTCAAGTGATCGAACACAGTCGCGCTTTGCAGGAGATTCACCGCAACGCTACCTGGCTCGAGCATCTCATCGACACCACTCAAGACGCGGTCGTTTCCATCGACCGGCGTGGTTGCATCGTGATGTTCAATGCCGCGGCGGAGCGAGTCTTTGGCTATAGCGCGGCCGAGATTGTCGGACGCAAAGTAAACGATCTCATGGCCGAGCCCTACGCGACCGAGCATGACAGCTATATTGCCCGCTATGAGCGAACCGGCGAACCCCGCGCCATCGGCCGCATTCGCACCGTGGAGGGACGGCGCAAAAACGGCGGGACTTTTCCACTCGAGCTTTCGGTGACGCAAGTCGCGACCGCCGCAAGCGAGGAGGTTCACTATGCCGCTTTCATTCGGGATATTTCCGAAGTGAAACGGGGCCAGGCATGGCTGCAAAGCCTTATCGAAACAACTCAAGACGCGGTTCTTTCCATGGATCGTCAAGGACGAGTCGTCCTGTTCAATCCGGCGGCGGAACGCATTTTCGGCTATGGGCGCGACGAGGTCATCGGACAAAAGGTGAACATGCTGATGGCGGAGCCGTATGCGACGGAACACGATCAATATATCGCCCGCTATGAAAAAACCGGCGAAGCCCGCGCCATCGGCCGAATTCGCGCGGTAACCGCGCAGCGTAAAAACGGCGAGCCCTTTCCCATCGAGCTCTCGGTCACTGAAATAGCACTAGATCAAGATGTCCATTATGCGGCATTCATTCGCGACGTCTCGGAGAAAACCCGGTTGCAGGCACAGCTTGTGGAAACCGAACGACTGGCCGCTATTGGCAGCACGGCGGCAAAGATCGGCCATGAGCTCGCTAATCCGCTTAACGGCATGTCCCTGACGATTCAGCTCCTGGAGCAACGGCTCAACCGGCTGGGCGGTGACGTGGGGAGTCAATTGACGCCAACCGCGAAGAGACTCAAGGATGAAATTTCCCGTCTACAAAAACTGGTGGGGCAATTCGCGACGATCTCGAAGAAGGAAAAGTACGTGTTTCGGCCGGTCAACTTGAAGCAGCTCATCGACGACATTGTTGAAGTGCAGGCGCCGCATCTTGCGCAAAACGGCATCGAGATACAGACCTCGCTTGCGCGTGACCTGCCGGTCATGAGCATCGATGGCGATAAGATGAAGCAGGCGCTGCTCAATTTGGTCAAGAACGCCGGCGAGGCGATGCCTCACGGTGGCAGGATTACGATCAATGCGGTTATGGCCAGCGACTCGGTTATTTTGGAAGTCACCGATACCGGAGAAGGCATCCCTTTGGACGTCGATGCCTTTGAGCCTTTCTTGACGACCAAGAAAGAAGGAACGGGAGTCGGGTTGGTTATCGTTCGACAAATTCTCACCGCCCACGATGGGAAAATTTCCTACCGAAGTAGGCCCGGGGAAGGAACCACCTTCCGGGTGGAGCTGCCGAAACGGCTCTGATTCACTAGGATTATTATTGGCTTGGGTATTGCTCTTTACCTCTAAACGGGAATTTCTCCAGGACTAATTGCGTCTGACTTCGCAGAGATAAGATTTTTCTATTAAACAATTTCGCGAAAATGCGAAAAGAGGAAGGCTGCTTTTGACGGGAACGATACTGGTCGTTGAAGATCAAGACTCCGCGCGAGAAAGTTTGGTCGACCTATTGAGCGCCGAGGGCTTTGAGGTTCATGCCGCAGCCGACGGCAAAGCCGGCATTGATCTCGTTGATCAATACGATCTCGACCTGGTGCTGACCGATTTAGCCATGCCGGTGGCGGACGGGATTGCCGTGCTGCGCCACATCCGGGACGTCTCGCCGCAGACCCTGGTGATCTTGATGACCGCGCATGCCACGGTCGATACCGCGGTGGAAGCCATCCGCCTCGGCGCCCAGGATTATTTGCTCAAGCCGCTTATTTTCGAGGATGTGCTGCGCAAAGTGCAGCACCTGATGAATCACCGAAAGCTCGCTTGGGAAAATCAGCTGCTGCGACGTGAGATCAACACTCGATTCAGTCCCGAGCGGCCGCTCGGGCGCAGCCAGGCGATGCAGGAGATTGCCCATTTGATAAAAAAAGTCGCGCCCGCGCCGACGACGGTATTAATCACCGGGGAGAGCGGCGTCGGCAAAGAAGTGGTTGCGCGTACGATTCACGCCGACAGTCGATTCAACGAAAATGTTTTTCTGCCGGTGAACTGCAGTGCGATTCCGGAAAATCTTCTTGAGAGCCAGCTTTTTGGTCATGTGAAGGGCTCATTTACCGGAGCGGTGAATTCTCAAGAGGGGCTTTTTCAAAGAGCGCGCGGCGGCACGATCTTTCTCGATGAGATCGGGGAAATGCCGCTGAGCCTTCAGCCCAAGCTGCTGCGCGTGCTCGAGGAGAAAACGATTCTTCCGGTGGGATCGACAACTCCTGTCAAAGTGAACGTGCGCATCCTCGCGGCGACCAATCGCGATCTCAAGACCGATGTCGAAGCCGGGCGTTTCCGCGAGGATCTATTTTATCGTCTAAACGTATTTGAGATTAACATTCCGCCGTTGCGCAAGCGGCTTGATGATCTGCCCGGTTTAGTGGAGCACCTGATTCGGCGCCACAACCAGGAAATGAACACGGCCTACAAGGGCGTCGATAGCGCCACCATGCGGATTCTCATGTCATTCCCATGGAAGGGGAACATCCGCGAGCTCGATAACGTTCTCGAGCGTGCGATGATCCTCGGCGACGGGGAATGGATCAAGCCGACCGACTTGCCGGGACAGCAAGCCGACGGCATTGATTTCAATTCGGAGGATAACCTCGGCGCGGCGCTCGATCTCTACGAAAAGAGCCATATCGAACGCACGTTGAATAAAGCCGCCGGCGATAAGATTCGCGCCGCGGAGCTCCTGGGGTTGAGTCTTTCGACGCTCTACCGAAAACTGGAGAAGTTAGGTATCGAAGTCTGAGCAGGCTTACGTCCAGTTGCGGCCTTCCGAAATCGGAGCCTTGAGATCGTTTCCGATAGAGGAGACCGAGAGGTACGCTATGCGATTTAAAGATCGAGCCCATGCCGCGTACCTGCTGGCTGAACGGCTGCGTGCAGAGTGCAAGGACCAGCATCCATTGATACTCGGCGTGCCGCGCGGCGCAGTGCCGATGGCAAAAATCATCGCCGAAGCTTTGGGCGGCGAGTTCGATGTGGTTTTGGTGCACAAGCTCGGTCATCCCGATCAACCCGAACTCGCCATCGGCGCTATCGATGAAAGCGGCAATACGATTCTCTCCGAGTGGGCCGCCGAAATCGATTCCGAATACATTGAAGAGGAGAAGCGGCGCCAGCTTGGGACGCTGCGGGATCGGCGCGCCCGATACACACCTCAACGCACGCCGATAAATCCCGAAGGTCGCACCGTCATCGTCGTCGATGACGGCATTGCCACCGGCTCGACCCTACTGGCGGCTCTGCGTGCCGTGCGCGCGAAGCATCCGCAGAAGCTGATCGGCGCCGTGGCCGTTGCTTCGCCCAGCGCCGCGCGATCGATGTTAGAGGAGTGCGATGCCATCGTTTGTTTGAGCGTCCCGGCAGACTTCTCCGCCGTCGGAGAGTTTTTCGATGATTTTACGCAGGTGTCCGATGACGAAGTGATCGAACTGCTGCGCGCCAACGAGATCGGGGTTTCAGTGGCGGGCTAGTCATGGCGATGCCCTCAGGCGGCTACGATTTGTGACTTAACTAATACCTGAGGCCATGCGCAGCGCGGCAGCGGTGGCGTCCCCGGCGGGGTCGAACTCCAATGCGACTGTCTCATAGTGTTCGGCGCAAGCATCTTCCCGGCCGCGCACGATTCTTTTGCCGGTAAGCGGCCCGCGCTGGCTGGTAATGACCGTGCACTGCTTTTCACCGCCGGGGCCATCGTAGTAAATGACCACCCAGTCTTTAGTTTTCTTAACTTCATGAGCGTGTGCGGAGTTTGAGAACAAGGCGCTGTAGTGGCGCCGGCCGCGCTGAGAGTGCAGGATCGGCAGCCAGGCTTCGCGGTTGGGGTTGAAACGACGCGGCGCAATCGTACGCAGCATGCCGGCTGCGGCTTTCTCTCGATACTCGTGATCGACGTCTAAAATCTCTGCGACCGAAGGTTCCGGGTATCTTCCGGGCGCAGGGCGGCCTTGCACTCGTCCGAGACGGCTAGCAAGGGAGTCCATGATTCCACCGATGCGCTTTTCACCGAGTCCCATCAATTTTTTTAAGCGACCGTCATGGGCCGCTGCCTCCAACTGTTCCAGCGTATGGATGTCCAACTCATCATGCAGGCGCGCGGCCAAGACTCTGCCGATGCCCGGCACCGACGCCAGGAGTACTCCGGTATCGCTCTCGCCGCGCAAGCGATTGAGCATGGGCAGCCGACCGGTGAGAACCAGCGTCGCAACGGCACGGGCGAGACTGGGACCGATGCCGGGTATTCTGCGCAGTCCCGGCTCGCCGCCTTCTTGCAAAATGTCGTCGACTGACCGCGGCAGCCGGCGCAGGTTAGCCGCCGCGTTTCGATAGGCCTGCACGCGAAAGGGATTGGCGCCCTGTTCGGTCAAGATCTCCGCGACCTCATCGAGGCGGCGCGCGATCTTGAGATTGATTACATTCCCTCGACCCGCTTCTAGCGCCATCTCACTCCTCGCTCGCCCTAGCTCTTCTTCGAAGTTTTGACCTCAAAGATGGAAATGCGCCGCTCGACCCTGGTGCTGCCGCAATTGGGGCAACGTATGGGCTTGATGTTTTTCCGGTATCGTCCAAACGAAAACATCAGGTCGAAATTCAGTTGACGCGGCTGTTGTGACTTTGTGCGGATCCGTTCTCTACGCACTCTTCAGCGCAGCCTTTTTTGCGCGGCCATAAACTGCACCATTTCACGCGTACCCAGTGCTTTCCCAAGGCCGAGATAAGACTGGCCTGTACTGCCTTGAGATCTACTTCGGCGAGCTGACCGGTCTCAGGGCAGATGACCGTTCTGCGGTTGCGGTAACGGCGATAGCTATCGGTTACTATGGGAGCGATAACATAAATGCTTCCGAGAAAAACGATACCGCCGATGAGTAGATAGACACGGTTCATATTCGCACCTCGCTTGCTCCGATGAATCCGACGAGTAGAAATCACCTCTTAGTTGGCGCAATTGCTATGCCAGCGGTATTTTGGCTGTGGGCTGCCTCCAAAATTTGTCAAATTGGATAAAGTGCGTTCATTAATTCGCAAAAGTCGACCATGCCCCAGTTGCGCCTATTCCTGAATATGCTGCAGATAGAAGACCAGCCCGAGGAGCCGTCCCGCCGCTTGAGCGCGTGAGCCGCTGTCGTTGCCGCCCGCTTGGGCTCTGAATCGATCGCCCCAAAGGGGCATGTCGCGGGAACCGTGGCCGCGGACTTCTTCGCGTCCGTCGATGGCGCGATAGGTCTGCCAAAAAGGAAACCTGCCGTCGTTCTTCTTCGCCAGGAGCGTAAGGTCGGCGGGGCGGACTGTGAGAAACCTGCCCATGAGTCCTTGGCCCTTGGCGTCGACGCCATGGCACACGGCGCAGTAGTTCTGGTATTCAAGCTCGCCGCCGAGAACGACTTCCATTTCTTGAGCTGCCGTTGGTCTATCGAGAATGCCGGGCCAAGCAGTCAATAATACCACTAAAGCAAGAATGAAGATTCGCCTTCGTCGCATGGGCGCCTCCGATGAAGTTTGATCGGAGCAATTGATGTACCATGCGCACTTTGTAAAAAGTCCCAACTGGCTTTTTTCGTCGGTTCGACAAGTCACGCTTGGGCAGAGCGCATCTGACCGGTCCAGTCCCCACGAAACTATCGCTCAAACGTAAAGCCTATTCTCGATAGTGACAAGCAGAATCGCGCGTGATCGCAACCGGAAGAATGCAGGTTAATGTGGTTGGCAAACCCCTGTGATTTTACACTAGCCCAGCTTCCAAACACTGGCATTACTCTTGCGCATGCGTAAGAGCAATGGGCCAATCCGTCCTGCATCGTTAAGTCACTAACTTATAGGACGTGACCATCACACAGAAGGGAGCCTCGCTATGAATGAAGTATCCACAAGAAAGCTAGCCGCCGATTTCAAGATCGTAATGGACGACGTGGAAGAGTTAATGAAGGCAACAGCGAATCAGACTGGCGAACGCATTGGAGATCTGCGTCAGCGTCTACGGGAAAAGATTGAAGTTGCCAGAAAGACGTTAGCCGAAAAATCTTGGTTTACGACTGCTGGAGAGGCGAAAGCGCAGGCAGAGTCACGTTTTCGCGAAAATCCCTGGGTTGGATTGGCAGTCGCTACCGGAATCGGCGTGCTCCTTGGCCTTCTTCGCCGCCGTGATTGAAAAATTTTCGATTTTTAAGGTTGGATATACACTCCCCTGGCGCAAGCAAAAAAATACCCGCTTTCGGGAACAAAACACCGATGGTCTCACAAATCTTGAAGCCTTAGGTTGGCGGACGATTGCTCGATCATTTCGCGAAATCTCTGTACTGTTTCCCGGAGCTTATCCGTGCTGGTGGATTCCGCAACCGGCACCGTGGTGATGCCCTGTTGGTCCAATCGGTCGATGACGCCGGCCACGGTCAAACGATGAATATCGCAGGCCGGCTGATAGGCGATATTTTCGCGATGGTCGGAGCAAACCTCGCAAAGAAGTCCGCCTTCGGTCAGTTCTGCGAGAACCGAACGAACCAGGCGGATGGGAACCTCCAGTTCACGGGAAATATCTTCCGCCGTTGACGGCTTTTCCGCGTTCCGGAAATGTTTCACGCACAGAGAGCTGATCATGAGAGCGATCATTCTCCGGAAAGAATGACTTACTGCCAGACAGTCCTGTTCGAACTCATAGGTCCCGACGTTTTGATGGGCAAAAGAGATTTCCGCGCCGAGCAGAACGATCAGCCAACTGAGTTGCAGCCACACCAGGAACAAGGGCAGCGCGGCGAAGCTGCCGTAGATAGCGCCATAGTTGGAAACGCCGATCTGGAACGTAATGTAAGCGAGTTGAACGAGCTGATAGATGGTCCCCGCAAAGATTCCTCCCCAGAGAGCTGATTTCAGCTCGACCTTGGTGTTCGGCATGAAAACGTAGACAAACGTGAAGACGAGCCATATGACGCCGTAGGGCACTATCTTGAGAAGCCAGATGAGCACGTCGGCGAGATAGCCGAGGACAGACAGTCGCTCCAGCATCGCTGAAACCTGGGTGGTGAGCAACACCGTCACGCTGCTGGCGATGATCAATAACACGGGACAGATCATCATGATCGACAAATAGTCGGCGAACTTGCGCCCCATGGCCCTGGATGTCTTCACCCCCCAGATGTCATTGAAGGACTTCTCGACGTTGCCCAAGACCTTAATGACCGTCCAAAACAACAGGACGATGCCAACACCGGCAATGGCACCCCCTTTGGTATTTTCCAGAAAAGATTGAGCAAAGCCAATGATCCTCTCTGCGACCTCTTCTTGACCTTGCATCTTGGCCATGAGCTGTTCGCCGAGGACCTTCTCGACACCGAACCCCTTCGCCACCGCGAAAGCCAGCGCAACCACCGGCACAATCGACAACAAGGAATAAAACGTCAGAGCCGAAGCGCGCAGCTCACATTTGTCCAGATTGAAGCGGCGAACGGCTAGGAGGACAATTCTTAATTGGGTGATCCAAAACGACCGGCGCGGCGGCAGTTTGTGTGCTTGTAGGCGCCAGATATCCGCGTTCAAAAATCGAACGGTATCGGAAAATTTTTTCAGCGACCGCTCTTTTAAACTCATGAGACGTCTCCCGCGCCAAACATTAGAGAATAACCTTGCTGGACTTGCCGCCGGTTGGAATCGTGCTTTATCGGCGCGCGGGAAGCAATAGACCGAGACGGAGACGAAAATGGCAAGGTCCCACTTAGGTGATCCGTGGGTGCGTAAATCACCCGCCCCCGCAGGTCGGCTCGCTGGCTAGAAAATGTTCCTTTCCGAGGGCGGGCCCAGCACGGTGCGGCGCATGGTTCCATCATCGGCGATAGTCTCTTATCGTCACGACTCCGTTGGGCCACGCAATCACGACGTGGTTGCCGCTGACGGTGATGTTGGGAATCGGATAACCGGCTTTATCCTTTTCCCCGTAAAGATATTTTGCCGCGCTGAGTCCGTGTGGCAGTATGGGCGCACCGCGGGCATCGGGCCGGCCAGATTAAATTGCAGGATTTCCACATCCGCCGGGTAACTCCGGCTTCGGCACTAAGCATGTTTTGTCATGGTTGAGAATTTACGGTCGATGATTCTCTCGTTTATGCGAACCATCAACATGCGGATTTTCGCGCTGCGTAAGGCGAACCTGCGAAATCCCCGGGATGGATTCGCGTCGATCCCGAAATCGGCGTGCTTCGCTCGGGTTCCTCTAGCCGGCGTGATAAAAAAAGATTGGTGTAGTTGGTGTCTTGTGCTGGTTGAATGTGGCTAGCGGATCTTAAGAGATGGTGTTTCCCCGATGTGGCGCAACATTTGCCTTTCCACTGGATATCGCGATCGTCAGCGCAACGCATTCATAAACATAAAAAGCCAAGCACTAGGGGGATACGACGATGAAAAGAAGAGATGCACTTTCGGCCATAGCGGCGCTGTTCT
>CAMLCX010000148.1 GCA_946478635.1 uncultured Pseudomonadota bacterium | reverse complement strand
TTTAGCCGCGATCATCGCCAGCGCATCAGCCGCGCGGCGATCTTTTCCGGGGGAAGTCGGCGTCGTCTCATTTCGAGCAGGCGGTCCAGATCTTTACCGTTGGAGATCACGTCGCGGGCAACGGCACCCAAACCGATATCCAACAGGAATTGAAATTGCTCGCGCAGTGTTTCCGCTTTCATGCCATTTTTCGATAGGATTTTGGTGATTCCCGGTCGCTGCGCGATGGGGTCGAGGCGGCGCGCTGTTTCGTTGTGGTGCGCGCGCAACGCCTCGGCCGAAAGTTCCTTGGAAGACGAAATAAAAGGGAGCTTAAACGTGGTCCAGGAGCCGATGATCCGCCAGGCGACCGAGACCGCGACGGGCTTGGAGATCACGGCACAGACTGCCGAAACAAGCAGCGCGACGATTCCAAGTTTCCATCCGAAAAAGATAAAACCGGCACTCCACAAAACAAAGCAAAGCACACCGAGCGCTATGTCGATCGTCGTCTTGTTGGGTCGCCGCAAGTGACCGTTCAAAACCAGCAGGAATACCGTCGCTAATAGCCCCGCATGATAAAGGATCAACCCCCCCGTCATTCCTGCCACCTACTTTTCCGTTTGCTTGTCGCGCACCGCTTGAATGTCTTCCAAGCACCCCGCGCACATGTAGGCGGCGTGGGGGAGGAAGATCAACTCGTCGATTTCGCGCTCCTCCATGCAAATGCCGCATAACCCATTCTCTTTGGCGCCGGCCTTGGCCGATTTGTTTTTGCTTTCCTCCCCGGCATCGAGCTCTCCGGCAAGAATATTTTTACAGAGCTCGACGCATCCATCGCAAATATGCACCGATGGGCCGGCAACGAGCTTGCGCACCTCGGTTTGACTCTTGCCGCAAAACGAGCACACGGCAGGTTTGGCGTCGTCGACGAATTTTGGAACATGCGCGTCCCAGTCATCGCCGATCGCTCGTTTGAGCGTTTCTTCGAGCGCCGTGCCGATCTGGAGCAGCTCGCGGGCTATTTCACCGCGCTTCGGCGCGCTCTTCGATTCGAGAAACTTGCCGACCGCCTGCTGAAACAATCTCAACGCGGCGCCGTATTTCTGATCGCTGACTAAATCGGCGCATTCGACGAAACCGAACTTAGAGGCCTTGGCAACCATTAAACTCCTCCCTATTCCAATCACGGCGGGGGTGTTTGCGGAACGGCAGTGAATTCGCTCGACCGATCTCACTCACCCTTCACGGTTTAGTCACTTCCTAGTGTTGTGTTTGATAAATCCGTTAACGAATTCGAAAGCCGACGACGACCGAGACTCCCCCTTTGACAAAGGGGGATTTAGGGGGATTTACTCTGCCGGCGACTCGAAATCCCCCCTTCCCCCCTTTTTCAAAGGGGGGATTTTGCGGAAAACGCACAGGGGAATAGTCAGCGAATTTAGGAGACGCGACACTAACGACTTCTCTCATGCTTCGCATACTTTTGAAATAGGCGCCAACTTTTCCACGGAACCGTGTAGCGCACTCGAATGACGGACGCCGACACGATGTTGTCTTGAACCGCAGGTTATCCGTTGCCACGTTGCGGGTGTTGGGGCTAGAACCTGCGGCGACAAGACCGGCTAGCTGTTCTTGGTCAAAGCTGCACTGTCACTTGAGCCAGTGCAGATTGTTTTAAATTCTCACTGGTCATTTCGGCAGGGCGGGGCTTATGGCGTATTTCAGAACATGTAACTGCCGCAGTTGACGTTATAGGACTGTCCGGTGATATAGGCCGCCGCGTCGCTGGCGAGAAATAAGATCGGGCCGGCGATATCTTCCGGCTCGAGAATGCGCGGCAAGGGTGTCGAGCGCAGGCGCGCCAGGACTTCTTCTTCCGAGCGATGCTGGCGCGGCATGGACGTATTGGCGGAACCGGGGCAAATGGCATTGACCGTAATCCCATCCGGTCCGACTTCGCGGGCGAGCGCCTTGACAAATCCCATGACCGCCGCCTTGGAGGCGGCGTAGTGCGCGAACTGCCGCATGCCGTAGTGTCCGATGCCCGAAGCCAGACTGATAATGCGCCCGCTTCTTTGCGCGCGCATCGACGGCACGAACTCGCGGCAGCAGAGAAAGTTGCTGCCGACGTTGATGTCGATGGTGCGATCCCAATCCTCCTCGGAGAGATCGACGACCGAGGCCTTGGGAAAATAAATACCGGCGACATTGACGAGAATATCGACGCGGCCGAAACGATCGAAAGCGCTCTTCGCCATCCGCTTGACCGAGGTTTCATCGGCAACGTCGACTTCCACAGCCGAAGCTTCGGCGCCGAGAGTTTGAATCTGGTTTGCCACCGACTGCGCCTTTTCCGCCTGCAAATCGGCGACAACCACTTTGGCGCCTTCGCGGCCCATGCCCAGCGCCACCGCCTGACCGATCCCTTGAGCGCCGCCGGTGACGACCGCGACCTTATTTTTGAGCCTCATGGCATCACCACCCCGCCGTTCACGTGAAACGTCTGACCGGTCATCGCCGCGCTCTCCGGCGTAGTAAGAAAAAAATACATCTCGGCCAAATCCCGCGGCAGGCCGGTTCTTCCGAGCGGAATCTGCGGCCACCAGCGCTGCTGGCGCGATTCGGCAGATTCCTTTTCCATAACACGCGGCGTGTCGGTCGGTCCGGGCGCCACGGTGTTGGCAAGGACGTTGTCGGGCGCAAGCTCAAGCGCCAATGATTTTGTAAAGGTTATGACTCCAGCCTTCGCCGCCGCATAGGGTGTGCGCAGCGCTGAACCCGTCACGCCGTAATTGGACGCGGTATTGATGATCCGGCCGCTTTTCTGCCGCTGCATGATCGGCGCCACTTCACGGCACATGAGAAACGTGCCCTTCAAGTTGGCATCCATGACCTCTTTCCATTGGGGCCAGGTCAATTCCTCGATGCGTTTTGTATAGGCGCTGCCGCCGGCGATGTTGGCCAAGACGTCGACGCGGCCGAAACGCTGCGCAATATCGGTGACCATGGCTTTGACTTCGCGGGCGGCCGACACGTTGATCGACAGGGCATCGGCGTTACCACCCGAGTCGATTATTTCTTGCCGAACTTGCTGAGCGGCCGCATGATCGTAATCGGCGATCACCACTGTCATGCCTGCCGCCGCCAGACGATGGGCGACCGCACGGCCGATGCCATTGCCGCCGCCGGTGATCAACGCCACGGAATTCAATGCTCTGCTCCACTCCCGATCGAAGAATAGATTTCATCAATCTTCCGCCGATAGCGTTCGGCGACGAGCCGGCGGTCTATCTTGACTTTTTGAAAGACGTTGACGCTGCGCACTTCGGTTGGAAAATCCTCCGGCATCAATGCGATCTTGCGGATTTTCTCATAGTGCTCGAGGCGCTCGTTGACAATGTCGATTTGGCGCCACAGCAAGTGCTCGATTGCACCATTTCCCAAGGCGGCCTCGTCCTTCGCCAAGGCTGCGGCAATGGCGCGCCGGTCGGGCACGATCAACGCGGCGGTGAACGGCCGGTGGTCGCCGAGCAACACCGCCTGGCGGATGAATGGTTCGTTTTCCAACTGCAATTCAATGAAGCTCGGATAGATATTCGACCCTTCGGAGCAATAAAAAACATCCTTCTTGCGGCCAATAATGCGCAATGAGCCGTCAGGATCGAGAGCGCCGAGATCGCCGGTGTGAAACCAGCCGTCGTCGTCGAATACTTCGCGGGTCGCTTCAGGATTGTGAAAATAGCCGGGCGAAACCGTCGGGCCGCGCACCAGGATTTCGCCATCAGCGGCGATGCGCACTTCGACATTGGGGAATGGCTTGCCCAGATTGCCGGGGCGATTCTCGCCGATGCCGCAGAGCGTTACGCCGCCGCATTCCGTCGAGCCGTAAGAGCCGATCAACGGGATGCCGGCCAGCTCGAAAAATCGCATGATCCGCGGCGGCATCGCCGCGCCGCTGTAGGAAATGTATTTTATCCGCCCGCCGAAGGCCTTGCGCACGGCTTCCTTTAGCCAGCCGCGGGAGTCATCGAATTTTTCACGCTCTGCCTGGTCGAGCCCCTGCTTACCTTTTTTGTGATCGAGGATTTCAATTTCCTCCCAGAGCTGACGGTTGCGCTCCCGGTCAAGAATGCCTTTCCAGATTCGTTCCATGACACGCGGCACCAGCGCCATCGCGGTTCCCGCCAGAGCCTCCACGACTTTGAGATCCATCTCCAGCTCCGTCGCTGCGATGATCGCGGTGCTCCGGCCGGTCACCGCGCTCTTGAGAAAACCGAAGCGCCCGAGCAAATGATTGAGGCTCAGCACGACGAGAAACAATTCGTCCGCTTTGGCGACGGTGATCTCGCTGCCATTGGTGATATTGGAAAGCAGATTGTCCTGGGTGCGCATGACTCCCTTGGGCTCGCCCGTCGAGCCGGAAGTGTACATGATGGTCGCCAGATCGTTCGGATGGACGGACTCAAGAATCTCGCCGAGCCGCTTCGGATCGGCGGGATTGCCCCGTTCGATTAGTTGGTTAAACGAAATCGCACCGGGCAAGCCCCCGTCGGAATCCTCCATCACGAAAACCTGCGACAGCGACGGTAGCTGGCCTCTCAAATTGAGCAGCCGCCCGACCGCGGCAGCGTTCTGCACAAAGACGGCGCGACACTGCGAATGCCCCAGCACCTTCAAAAGCATGCCATCGGACAACGCCGGCGAGATAACGACGTTAGGCAAACCGCCGGCCAAGGTCGCCAGGTCGGCGCAAAGCCAAGGGAGACTGTTCTCGCCGATGATCGCGACCGGCTCGCCCGGAACGAAACCCAGGCCGTAAAGTGCCAGCACGAGATTCTGCACCAGGGCGCCAAAATCGCGCCAGGAGACAGTCTCGAAACGATCCCTTTTTTGCAATTTAATGAACGGGCGGTCGCCGAGCTCGTCGACTCTTTTAAAAAAAAATTGACCGATATGACGGCCTTGCGACGAAAAAATCGTCCGTGCTGCGGGAATTGTGTTCATAGCGGTGTGAACTGAGCCGGTTCGTACTTCGATCTTGCGGGATTCTCTATGCGCCTGAGTCCGCGAATATCTCTCCGGTTGGCGTAGGTATAGAGGACCGCCTCGGCCACGTCGTCGAGATGCCCAGTCAGATATTTGCGCGACGGGATTGCAAGGCGTAACAGGTTGATTCCCTTGGCTGCCTGGCTTGGCGCCGCCGGCGGCCCCTTGGTCACGCGCACACCGGACACCTGGTATAGAAACGCCGCCAAAGCCTCGGCGGGATACTCGTTCGCTCCAAGATGCGTGAGAAATTGATTGACATCGAGGAACACCGCATGGGCGCCGGCAGGACAGACCACCGGCACGATACCGCTAAGCCGGCGCCAGAGATGATCGATCTGTTTCACCCGGTGCGTGACGTAGGATTCAGCCGCGAAGATGTCCGCGAGCGCCGTGCCCAATAATTCCATGGCGCTGCCGGAGAGCTGCGCGCCATCGAGAAAACATTGCATCGAGGCCCTGCGGTAGGAGGCTTCGTCGCGGGTCAAGATAAGCCCGCCGCTCGAAACTAAAAAATCTTTGAGCGCGCTCATGGTGCAAGCGTCGGCGAGCGCGCAAGTTTCTCGCGCGATTTCCAAGATCGAACGCTGCTGATAACCGGCTTCTCTTTCTTTGATGAGAAAACTGTTCTCGAGGATGCGGCAGGCGTCGAGAAAAACCGGGATCTTGTGCGCCTCGGCTATGGATCGCACTTCTTTGAGATTGGCAAGGGACACGGGATGCCCGCCGCACGCGTTTAAAGCAAGCTCGACGTAAACGCAACTTAACTTATCGTCGCCTTGCTCTGCGATCACGGCCTTGAGCTTGGCGGGGTCGAGGTTGCCTTTGAAAGATTCCTGGGATGCGAGATCGTGAGCGGCATCGCAGACCACGTCGACCAACTTTGCGCCGGCCATTTCAATGTGCGTCCGGGTCGACGGAAACAACATATTGCCGGCAACGACACTGCCCGGCCGCACGTTGATTTTTGTCCAAATGCGCTCGGCGGCGCGGCCTTGAGTGGTCGGAACGATGAAAGGAAAGCCGAAAACGCGCTTTACCTGTTCGCCGAGCCGCGCGAACGACCGGCTTCCTTCCGCGGCCAGCCCCATGCCCGGTTCCAGACACGTGGCACCAGTCAGAATGGCGAGTTGATGGGTGCTGAGCGAGCTGACACCGCTGTCGGTGCTGAGGTCGACGTAAATCAGCTCCTGGGGAATAACCTCGGTGTTGTAGCAAGCGGCGCGCAGCGCAGCTTCACGTTCGCCAATAGTGGTTGGCCGCAGCGGGCGCACCGCGGCGATTTCGTAAGGCACCGAGAAACTGACACCCAGCGGACTGGTTTTCATACCCACGTCATCCCCGCTCGAAACAACGCCTGATTAGCACGAAATCGGTGAAACGAGAAGCGAAAGATTGATTCATGGGAGAAAGATCTCGCACTTCGTTAGAGACGGAAAAACGGGATGGCTCCGCCAGAATCCAGGTCCGCTCACGCTGAGCCGGGTCGAAGGGTTCCGATCGAGTTTTCACACAGTCCGCTAGCGAGGAATCTTTCTGTGATGTAAATCCCGAAGAATCCGGGCTAGAGGGTCTTGTTAGGAGTGGCCCTGCGCTGCGGGAGGCCGGCGCTGGCTCTGGCGCGCGCGCAACATGGAAAGCGCCCGGTGCATCATCTTTTTCTCAGTGGCGAACTTGAGCTGCTTGAGCGCCTGCTCGATGGGAAACCAGCGGGCATCGTCGGCCTCGTGATCGTGATCGCGCACGTCGCCTTTCAAATAACGCAGAAGGAAAAAGTGAACCCTTTTATAAATCCGTACCTGGTCGCCCTCTTTGGACTTGTCCCGGTAAGAATAGCGGATATCGCCGAGCTTGCGGATCAACTTGCCTTCAAGACCCGTCTCTTCGCGCACTTCGCGCAACGCCGCCTCCTCGTCCCGCTCGCCCTCTTCGACGTGTCCTTTTGGCAGGCCCCAACGATTGCGCACATGAATCAGGGCAACATCATAATCGTCGCCGTTTCTACGATAAATCACCCCGCCCGCTGAGATCTCCGTAACCGTGCGTACGTTTTCTTCCACCGATCGCGGGCCCGTCGCCACCTGATCATGCAACCAGGACAAGTAGCCGGCGCTGCCGGCGATAACCGGAAGAGCGATTATCTCGGGAACCGAATAACTGTGCAGCTCACGCACGCGCTTTTCCAAAGCGTTAAATAACTCCTTGCGCGTTTTGATGATCAGCAGTTCTTCGTCGCTCTCCTCGACCTGTCCCTGCCAGCGGTAAACCGAGCGCACCGATTTAATCCGGTTGACGCAGGCCGCTAGCTTCTCGCCGACCAAGGTCTGCGCCAATCGCTCGGACTCTTCGGCCGATCCCGCGGTGACATACACGATGATAAAATCGCTCATTGCATTAATTTTATAACCGGCTTTCCGCGGCAGTCAATGAAGCGGGTCAAAAAGGCGAAAGGCGTGAGGCATGAGTGAAGGAAGGAAATCGCCGCGCACGCGACGCGCCCCCGGATACCGGTTGCCCGGCGCGCGGGCGTCGATTACTTTGGGTTAATGCGCAGCAAAGACGACATCCGTGAATCGGTCTGGCAAAGCCTGCAAAAGGAGCGAGCCGCCCGTTTTCCGGGAGCCGAGGGGCGGATTCCCAATTTCATCGGTGCCGAAGTCTGCGCCAAGCGGCTGGCGGAGACTCGCCACTGGAAAGCGGCGCAAAATTTGAAGATCAATCCCGATTCGCCCCAGCGGGCGATTCGCCAGCGAGCGTTGGCGGACGGTAAAACGATCTACATGGCCGTGCCGCGCCTGCGCAGTGAGAAGCCGTTCATCGAGCTTGATCCGAAGAAACTCAAATGTTCGCCCTACGCCGCCTCTTCGATCAAAGGTGCCGGGCAATACGGCAGACCGGTGGCGCTCAAAGAAGTGCCGCAAATCGATCTGGTCGTTTGTGGCTCCGTTGCCGTCAATCGCCAGGGCGCTCGCGTCGGCAAAGGCGGCGGGTATTCCGATCTGGAATTCGCGCTGCTTACAGAAAACCGAAAGCTCGGCGCCAAAACCCCCATTGTTACGTCGGTTCACTCCCTGCAAATCATCGACGAAGAGATTCCAATGACTGTGCACGACATCCCGCTCACGGCGATTGTGACAGCGTCCGAGGTGATCGAGATCGAAACTCGGTACCCGCGGCCCGGCGGTATTTACTGGGAAATGTTGCCGCAGGAAAAAATTGACGCCATTCCGGTGCTAAAACGATCCCGTAAATGAGCGGGCTGTCTTGCTAAGTTCCGTGGTTGAAGGGCTCTGGCATCTATGTTAGCTAAACTGTTCCGAGGAAAATCGCCATGACCGCAGCAAAAATCGATTTCGCCAAAGGCAACGGCCTGGTGCCGGTTATCGTTCAAGACTATCAAACCCGCGACGTGCTCATGGTCGCTTATATGAACGAAGAGGCCTGGCAAAAAACCCTGGAAACCGGCAAGGCGCATTACTATAGCCGCTCGCGCAAAGGCCCGTGGTTCAAAGGCGAGGAATCGGGCCATTTTCAGGAAGTCAAAGACGCGTTCATCGACTGCGACAACGATACGATTCTCATTCAAGTCAATCAGGCGGGCGGCGCCGCCTGTCACGAGGGTTATCGCAGCTGTTTTTTTCGCCAGCGCGAAGACGGCGATTGGAAGGTGATCGCCGAGCGCGTCTTCGATCCGAAGGAAGTTTACAAAAAATCCTAGCCAAGCGAATTGAAATTTGCATTGCTTGTGACTTATCCAATCGGCGACACATAATCTGCGCTAAGAAATCTCCCTTACATCTTCCTTTGGCAAAGGGGGGGAAAGAGGGGGATTTGTTGCAGGCGCTTCGTTGAACAACAAGTAAGTACGAACCCAATTAAAAATCTGAAACGTATGCAATCGAACAAAGAATTAAAGCTCGGCATCCCCAAGGGGAGTCTCGAGGAAATGACCATCGAGCTCTTTAAAAAATCGGGTTGGAAAATATCCACCACGAGCCGCAGTTACTTTCCGTCCATCGATGACGAATCGATTCGCTGCAGTCTGGCGCGGCCGCAGGAAATGTCGCGTTACGTCGAGATGGGAACCTTGGACGTCGCCATCACCGGTAAGGATTGGACCCTGGAGAATGACTCGGATGTGCAGGTGATTTGCGAAATGGTTTATTCAAAAACGAGTTTCCGTCCGACTCGTTGGGTATTGGCGGTGCCGCAAGACTCGCCGATCAAAAAGCTGGATGATCTCAAAGGCAAACGAATTTCGACGGAAATGGTCAATTTCACCAAGCGCTATTTTGCCGAGCGAAATATTCCCGTGGCCGTCGAGTTTTCCTGGGGCGCGACGGAGGCCAAAGCCGCCGAGGGCCTGGTGGATGCGATCGTCGAAGTCACTGAAACCGGGAGCACGATCCGGGCCCACGGCCTGAAGATCGTCCATGAGCTGATGGAATCCTGCCCGCAATTGATCGCCAACAAGCAATCCTGGCAGGATCCATGGAAGCGCCGGAAGATCGAGCAAATCAAGCTTTTGTTGTTGGGAGCGCTTTCCGCTGAGAACAAGGTTGGCATCAAACTCAATGTGCCGGAAGGCAGCCTCGAGAAGGTCGTTGCGCTGATTCCGAGCATCACCGCGCCCACCGTGGCTACACTCCATCCTTCGCCCAATCTCAAAGGGGTGAAGTGGTACTCCGTCGAGAGCGTTCTGGAAGAAGCGAAAGTGCGCGATCTGATTCCGCAGCTCATTCAGAACGGCGCGGTGGGGATTATAGAGTATCCGCTGAACAAAATTATCTAGTGTAGTGTCTCACACTGTTGGTACTTTACCCGGCGTATAATCTCCGCCAAGAACCTACCGTGGCTGAGCTGCAATCGAACCTCGGAATATCTCCCGCAAAGCATGTCCTGAGCGAAGTCGAAGGGGCGCGAAGGCCGCAAAGGT
>CAMLCX010000147.1 GCA_946478635.1 uncultured Pseudomonadota bacterium | reverse complement strand
AGCCGACCGCGGCGACGCTCGATCGCGGCGGCAGGTTGCACAGCGGCTGGGGCTCAGCTTTGCTGCACAGCCGGATCGTTCATGAAACATTGAAGGAAGTGAAGCGCTGCACCCAGAGCGGCATCAAGATCAACACCTTCATGCTCGGCGCCGATTTCTACCGGCAGGGTTTCATCGATCAGCTGTCGCGGCTCAACACCGGCCGCGTTTTCTACACCACGCCCGATCAGATGGGCAATTACATCGTCGTCGACTACCTCAACAACAAGCGCAAGCGCATCGGCCGCTGAACGCGCCGCCCCGGCGCATTTTCAGCCAACGCTGTTCCTGGACTTCGTCCTTGAACCTTTGAACCTTGAATATTGGAACGGCCTATTCTTTGTCGGTAACCAGCGCCAGGACCCCGGTATAGGCGAACAGGTGATTGGCATTCCCAAGCGGCGCAAGCTCGTAACCGCCGAACATGCCGATGAACGGAAAATCCCCCAAGGTTTGACGAATATAAGCCGAGTCAATGTCGGCAATGCCGTAAAGCGAATTTCCCCGCGCGCAGCAGTTGAAATAAACTCCGAAGCCGGGTTTTTTCCCGTTCAATTTTTCAATTTGTCGATGCAGCATTTGCTGTAGGTCCTCGCGCGCGCGCTGGCCGTCGCGCATGGTGAAAATCATCGACTCGCCCTCGTTTACGTGTTCGGCAACGCCGAGAATTCCCTTTTCGGCGTCCAGGCCGACGATATTACGAACCAAGTACTTGCCCGCTGCGACGCTATTCTCCTCCCGGCTCGCAGGCAGTCCGACAAACAAGACCATCAAAGCTCTTCTGACATCCTCCGCCAATGGACCCTTGAGCAGTTTGGCAAACACCTCGATGGCCGGGCGACCGTCGATCTCGTGAATGAGATTTCCCTCGGCTCGGGTGATCGTCATCGGCGCCGAAATCGGCTGGCAGCCCTGAGTGATATCGATATGAAGATCGAAATCGCCGGAGAGATACGCCCCCGCAATCGAGTTCGAGGCGATCCTGTCGCCACAGAGCTGAAAGGTCGCGCCCGCGCTGCCATTTTCGGTGGCGCCGGCGCCAATCACAGGATGAAATCCAGCTTTGCTCGCCATGGCGCTGAGTAAAACCTGGGGATTGCCATTGTAGGTATCCGGAAGCAAAATCATCAACGAATCTTCGCCTTGCGTCTTGGCGAGAAAATCGCCGAAGCTCGCGCCCAGGTTGGTTTCGTTGCCGCGCAGCGGCTCGAATAGGAACGGACGGCCGACAATTTCTTCCGCCTCGATGACCAGGACAACGATGCCGCCGCTGCCCTCGATTTCGCCTTCGCCGGTCAACACGCCGGCGCCGCTGCAGCCGACAACGCAATCCGTCCCGACAACATGGATCAGCGACGAGACCAGCTCGCGCTGGTGTGCCGCGTGGTCGGCTGTAAAAAAAATCATCGCCAGGTCGGCGCGGGCAATTCCCGCACTCGCCAGCGCCCGGCCGGCGCCTTCTTTGACCGCTTCCGCGGTCGCCTGCCGCTGGCTATGGCCAACTCCGGCGCGAATCATGGGATCAATATAGAGAACTGCCGATCGGCCGGTCAAGCGGTCAATCGGTGATCAATTGAATTGGATAAACTTCGCGCACATTTGAAAATCATCCTGGTTGTGATTAAGATCAAGGAAGCTTAGCCCATCTCACCGGTCGGGTCGTTAAACACTATGAAGATCCATCAGATTCCCATGCTGCGAGACAACTACTCCTACCTATTGGTTTGCGACAGGAGCAAAGCCGCCGCGATCATTGATCCGTCGGAAGCGGATCCTGCCCTGAATCGTATCGAGCAGGAAGGAGTCCAGCTCGAAGGAATTCTTAACACGCATCATCATCGCGACCACACCGGCGGCAACGAGGGCATCCTGGCAAAACACAAAACCGAGGTTTACGGCCACAAGAGTGACACCGCCCGCATTCACGGCCTTACGCGCGGCGTGGACGAGGGCGATGTTATTCAAGTCGGCGAGCTGAAGGGAAACGTTTTGTTTATTCCAGGCCACACAACGGGGCACGTCGCTTATCTCTTCGACAACAACCTGTTTTGCGGTGACACGCTGTTCACGGCGGGCTGCGGCCGGCTGTTCGAAGGAACTCCGGAGCAAATGCACGCTTCACTGAAGAAGCTGATGGCGCTGCCGGACAACACCAAAATCTACTGCGGCCACGAATACACGGAAAGTAATCTCCGTTTTGCCATGTCGGTGGAGCCCAAAAATCACAAGCTCGCGGCGCGCTTCGAACGCGTGCAAGGGTTGCGCTCGCGCGGCACCTCTACCGTTCCTTCGACCCTGGAGGAGGAGAAACAAACCAATCCTTTTTTGCGCTGGGAAAGCAAGGAGATTCACGGCTCGTTAAAAGCAGCTGACCCCCGTGTTCGCCTTGACCCGGTTTCAGTTTTCGCCGCGGTTCGAAAGATGAAAGACGCTTTCTGAGCCGCGTCTTTTTGAAGTAAATTTTTGCTTCCGTCGCTGAATGTCAACCTCCTCTGCCGCAACCTGGACACACAGGCGCTCCGCCTCCCAGGCTCATTTTACTTGATCCCCGACCGCGTCGACGCTATTTTGATGATCCCTGTCGCATGAGCGCCTATAGAAACCTCTCCGCGCGGGGCGCGTAAAAACCGATGAACCTCAAAGAACGCACCTATCTCTGGTACTTGTCCGTGCTGCGCCTCTATGTCGGCTATTACATGTTGTGGCAAGGTGTTCGAAAATTTCAACGTAATTTCCCCAAAGGCGATTGGGTTGGGCGGCAGATCGGCGATGTCCCCAGCCTCGATATCTTTCCCTGGTACAAGAAATTTTTGCTCGATTACGTCGTCTCTCATCAGGAACTGTTCGGCTATCTCGTGATGTGCGGTGAGATCGCGGTGGGGGCGTGCTTGCTGCTGGGTTTCCTCACCCGCTTCAGCGCGAGCGTCGGGCTATTCATGTTGATCAATTACTATCTCGGCCCGGGCATGGCTCGCGGCGGCGCAATGCTTGCGCAACAACAAACCTTTATCGTCGCCCTGGTCATCTTCATTTTGGCAAACCCGGGTCGAACATTGGGGCTCGATGGTCTGATTTTTACCAGCGGAAAGGGAAAGTCAGCGCGATGAAGCTTAGTGGATCGGCAACAGCGGACGGCACGGACCGTTATCGAAAACGCTTCGCCGATAAAATTTCCCGGGAGCATTTTCGCTGGACTCACGGCCTGTGGATGTCGTCCATTGGCATCGGCACTTATCTGGGCAATCACGACGACGTCACCGACGAACAGTACCGGCAAGCCATTGTGCGCGCCGTTGAATCGGGCTGCAATGTTATTGACACCGCGATCAATTATCGCTGCCAGAGAAGCGAACGTGCCATCGGCGCGGCGCTAAAAGAACTGGCAAGCCGGGGCTACGATCGCGCGGAGATTGTCATTGCCACCAAAGGCGGCTTTTTGCCCTTCGATGGTAATCCGCCGAAGGATTCGCGGAGTTACTTCGACAGCACTTACGTCGGCACCGGACTCGCGACCGGCGCCGAAATCGTGGGCGGATGTCACTGCATGACGCCGCGTTATCTGATCAACCAGCTCGACTGCAGCCTGCGCAACCTCGCTGTCGAATGCATCGATATCTATTACGTGCACAATCCGGAATTCCAGCTGGAAAAAGTAACGCGCCAGGAATTTGATAGCCGGTTGAGCGAGGCGTTCGAAGCATTCGAGCAGGCGGCAGCCGACGGAAAGATTCGCATGTACGGCACCGCGACTTGGAACGGTTATCGCAATCCGGCGGATGCCAAAGATTATTTGTCTCTCGCTCAAATCGTTTCGCTGGCGGAGAAAGCCGGCGGCAAAGATCATCGCTTCAAAGTTATTCAGCTGCCGCTCAATCTTGGCATGAGCGAGGCCTTGTCAAGCGTCAACCAACAAGTGGATGGCAAAGGTGCGACCCTGCTCACGGCCGCCCAGGCGCTCAACATCGCCGTGATGTGCAGCGCATCAGTCTTACAAGGACAACTGACGCACAACTTACCCGATATCATTTGCGATACGTTTTACGGCCTGGATACCGATGGCCAGCGCGCGCTTCAGTTCGTGCGCTCGACCCCCGGCGTCACCACGGCGCTGGTGGGTATGAAGCAGATCGGCCATGTTGAGGAAAACCTCAAAACCGCGCGCCTACCCCCCGCTCCCTGGGAGCAATACTCGAAGCTTTTCGAGACGGCAGCGAAATAAGCGGTTGCACGCTGCCTAAACTTAGGTGACGGCGAAGGTCTGTATTACGCTGCTTGTGAGTTTGACAGGCTCGCGCAAACGGATCGGTGCAACGTCTTCGGATGCTAGCGCGTCACATCGAACGGGAACAGCTCGAATAATACGGCAGTGTAGTTGTAAGAAACGACTTAATTCCCCGTCAGATGATCCAAGCCGCCAAAAATCTTTTCAAGCTTGGCAAGCGCCGGTTGCGGCAAAGGCGGTTTCAAAATCGCGGCGATATTTTCTTTCAAGTGATCGGGTTTACCGGTTCCGAAGAGCACCACGTCAACCCCTGGCTCATGACGGCAAAAGCGATACGCCGCTTCCGGGATCGTCGTCACATCAGTATCTTTGAGCAGAAATCCCAGCGGATCGTTGGCATCCAGCGCATCCCTTCCGATCTTCCCATTTGCGACTAGCTCCGCGCACATTTCTCTTAATCGCTCAGGCTGGCTGAGAGCGCGGCGCACGGCAAACATATTGAGCACGCCGGTGCCATTCGTCCGGGTCAGCGGGAAAACCGCGTTCCGTGCGGAGGGGTTCAACAGGCTAAACCCGACCATCACCACGTCCCACAAATCTTCTTTGAGACCGTCCTGCAAGACCTTATGCTTCGAGTCGACGACAAAGCCTTCGGTAACACCGATGAAGCGAATTTTGCCCTGCTCTTTGAGCCGGCGCATGGCCGGCATCAGACGATTCTTGGCGAACTCGTCGTCCTTCGGCTCCACACCGTGCAGATGATAAACGTCAATGTAGTCCGTGCCGATCAATTTCAAGCTTTGCTCAAGCCCGTTGATCACTTCGGCCTCCGGATTGGGATGATCTTCGCCCGGCAGCGTTTTCTTCGTCGAAATCACTAGCCGGTCGCGCGGCGTGCCGGCGATCGCTTTGCCAATGACCCCTTCGGTCCCGTAGTTTTGCGCGGTATCGAGAAAATTGACGCCAAGATCGATCGCCTGTTTGACCAGCGCGATGGCGTGGTTCGTCGACTGGGGGTCGTTGCGCATGCCGAGCCGGCTCGGCCCGCCGCAGCCCAATCCGGCGACGCTTACTTTCAATCCGGTTCGCCCAAGAGTTGTGTATTCCATAAGAAAGCCGTCGAATCACCGTTCAACAGTTCAAATGTTCAATATTGCCGAAAGGAGCTGCACCTCCTGCCTTGAACGTTGAACCTTGAACATTGAACCGGAAGTTATTCAGTCCCATTCCACCCGCACCCCTAACACTTCGCCGGTCGCCCGCACTTCGCCGCCTGCGCTCAGGGTGCAACTCACCCAGGCTTTTCTGCCTTCCAGCTTGGTAATCCGCGCGCGCAGCTCGATGGCTTCCCGGATCGGCGTCGGCTTCAAAAAGGACACATTGATGTTGGCGGTTACATAGCCAATGCGCGGCGCGCTGCCGATGGCGCGCCGTTCGGCCCGATACGCAGCCGCAATGGCGAGATTGAGACTATGGCAATCCATGAGTGAAGCGATAATGCCACCGTTAAGATTCTCCGGCGTGCCGCCGCAATGGTGTGGCTGGGCGCGCCAAATCGCCACCGCTTCGTCGCCTTCCCAAAAGCTTTTGATCCGCAGACCTCTTTCGTTGTCCGCGCCGCAGCCGTGGCAGTGACGAACCGCGCCCTGGTCCTGAAAAGCGAGATCGCTCATGTGCCGAGCTATTTTGCCTTGTCGAACTTTAACGACGCCGAATTGATGCAGTAGCGCAAATTCGTCGGCTTCGGGCCGTCTTCGAAGACGTGGCCGAGATGGGCGTCGCATTTGCCGCACATGACTTCGGTGCGCCGCATCATAAAGCTATTGTCGTGCTCGCTGGCCACGTTGTCCTCTGAAGCCGGCGCCCAGAAACTCGGCCAGCCGGTGCCGGAGTCAAATTTGGTTTCCGAGCTGAAGAGCTCATTGCCGCAACAGACGCATCGATACATCCCTTTTTCGTGGTGATCCCAGTACTGTCCGGTAAACGCGCGCTCTGTGCCCTTTCTTCGGCAAACCTGAAACTGCTCGCCGCTCAGCTCCTTCTTCCACTCCTCTTCGGATTTTTTCACTTTCTCCATGTCGGGCTCCTCGTGAGTTTAGTTTCGCAGCGACCGGCAATTACCGCTGCATGTTGATGAACTGCAATGGAATTGGCATGGGGCTGCCGCGCAGGAGTTGTATTACTTCCTGCAGGTCGTCGATCTTCTTCCCCGTAACGCGCACTTGATTGTCCTGAATCGCGGCCTGCACTTTGAGTTTGCGGTCTTTGATCATTTTGACGATGTTCCGAGCGGTATCCGAGTCGACCCCTTCTTTGATCGCCAGCTCGCGCTGGATCATGCCATGGGCTGCCGGTTCGGCTTGCTTGAGCTCCAGAAACTTTCGGTCGACTTTGCGCTTGACCAGATTCTCAACCAGCGAATCCTGCACCGCGCGCAGCTTCATATCATCTTCGGTCGTCACTTGAATCTTCTTTTCTTTTTTGTCGAGCGTGATCTCGGTTTTGGAGTTACGAAAATCATAGCGCGACAGAATTGCTTTCTTGGTGATATTGACCGCGTTATCGATTTCCTGAAAATCGACCCGGCTGACGATATCGAAGGACGGCATTGCTCGATCTCCCTGGATTGAATGTATCTTGAGCTACTTCGGTTGCGCTTTTTTTCTCTTACCGGCCGGCTGGGGATGGGCGGACCGTTTGAGCGGTTTGCGCCCGCTGTTTTTCTCGCCGCGCAGGACAAAGTCGAGAATGTCGCTCCGCGTGATGATGCCGACGAGTTTTTTGTTCTTCACCACGGGCAAAGAGCCGATTCTGTGGCGGCGCAAGAGCCCGACGGCCGTCATCAGAAGGGTCTCCGGCTGCACGATGAATACATCATGGGTCATCACGGCTTCCACCGTGACTTTGTCGGCAAACCGGTCGATTTCTTCGGTGCGATTGATCATCAGGCTCGTCGGATAGGCGTCGCGGATATCGCGATCGGTGACGATACCGACTAAGGTGTCGTTATCCAGCACGGGCAGTTGGTTGACCCGATGTTTCGCGATCAATTGCCGCGCTATGGCGATACTGTCGAAGGTTTCGACCGCCAGCACTTCCTCGGTCATCCAATCCGACACAGAGACGGGTTTCTTGTCGGGTTTTTTCTCAGCCATTATTTTTGCTCCACGCCGTAACCTTTTTCTCTTAACATTTCGACCACGCTGTCCTTGCCCAGCAAATGCGCCGCCCCGACCACGACCATGGCGCCGCTCCCCTGTTGCACTAATCTTTCAATCTCACCCACCCAGCGGCGATTTCGCTCGACGAGAATCTTCTGATAGAGTTCGGGGTATTCCCGCATTCCCCCCAGCATCAGACCGGCCAACTGTTCCCCGTCGCCCTTGAACCAGGATTTCACGATATCGTTGATGTCCTTGTCCAGTCGCTCCAATTCTCCGACGGTCTCGCGCAGCATCATTTCCTGCTCGCGGTTCGACAACTGATCGAACAAGCTCAATTGGAATTCCAAAGTCTCCAGCCCGGCTGTGGGTTTGCCACTGCCCTTGGCTCGCTCCGCCAAGTAGCGATCGACTCCGAACCTTGAGTCCAAGCCCATCTGCTGCAGTTTGATCGCGACCATCGTGAGAGCCGCGAACCAGGGTTTCATGGGGTTGAGGATGCGCATATCGAGACCCAGCTCGTTGGCGCGCCGCGCTGCCAGCCGATACGTCTCCTCGCTGATATTTTGCGCCAGGGACGTGCCGTCGCGATAGATTGCCTTCTCCAGGGTGACACGCTGCGCGGATTCCGCAGACGTGCTGTTCAGATCAATCTCCAAGACGAGCCTTTTGCTTGCATCGAAGGCGTTCAGAATGGCCGGGTTAAGCGGGTAATTCTCCTTGCGCAAATAATGGATCGAACCCAGAAGAAAAATACTCTTCTCATCGCGACTCACTTGCCAGAGGAGACTTTTCTCCTGTGCAACGACCGCGCGCGAGGACGCGCTCCACGCAATCAATGCAAGTAGCGCGAGGACGAGCCTCGCCGGGCGTTTCACCTGGGTCGGAACTCGCTTCGAAGCAACGGCCGGATTTGGAATTGCCATATCGATTGGAATTGTCAATGCGCGGGTGGTGATGACGCCATTGAGCGACTGAAGGAAAATTTACCCTTTCCTGAGCAAGTTGGCCAGAGTCGGCGGAAAATCACTCACGCGGCAGGCGCCCGGCAGCAAGCCGGGCGTAGAGCGGGCTCGTGTACCGGGGGGAAGCCGCCGGTATGGACTCCGTTACCACTCGAGGCGGATGCAAATTTCTTCGCCTCTCTCTTCGGCAGGCAGAACGGTCAATGGCGCCGCGCCCTTGGGCAACGTGCACTCGCCGGACTTGAGGTCGTAGCAGTAACTATGATTGTTACAGCGCAGCAATCCGCCGTCGAGCAGCTGTCCGGCGGTTTTGAGATCCGCCTCTTCGTGCGGGCAGGTTCTGGAGAACGCAAAATATTTGCCCTCGACGAACGTCAAGAGGACCTGGCGTCCGCCGAGGTCAACTTCTTTCATGGTGCCGGGGCTTAACTCACCCACGCGGGCAACGGAAATATAACTGACCCCCACGTCTTAAGCCGCGGCTTTCTGTTGGCGATAGAGCGGACCACGCAGCACTTGGCCCGGCAGATCGCCGGTCATCCGGCCCCGGTCATTAATGACGGTGCCGTTAACAACGGTGTAATGCATGCCCACCGAGCGCTGGACCATTCGTTTGGTATTCGCTGGAAAATCGTTGGCCCATTCCGGCTCCTCGGCGTTAACCGTCTTGGGATCGAAAATCGCCATGTCCGCGGCGTAACCGGAACGCAACAAACCACGGCCCTGGAGGCCGAAGATCGAGGCCGGATGAAAAGTCAGTTTGTGAATCGCCTGCTCGAGCGTCATCACCTGTCGCTCGCGCACCCACAGCCCTAGCAATATCGTGCCATAGCCGAAGTCCGCGCCGAACAGCACGTGCGCGCCGGCGTCCGATGTGCCGATAAGGACATAGGGGCTCCGCAAGATCTCTCCCATGGCATTCCAATCGCCGCCGTTGTTGGCGTTCCAAAAAATTGTTTCCAAATCCTCGTCCAGGGCGAGATCGAGGAACGCATCCAGCGGCGCCTGGTTGCGCATGGCAGCCAGTTCGGCGAGGGTTTTGCCTACGTATTTTTGATTTTGTGGCTTGAAAGTCTTTTCCACTTTCGGAATGTCCCAGCGTTTATGAAAGTTGGTCGGCCGCGAATCGTTCAGTTCGGCCTGTAGTTTTTGCCGCGT
This sequence comes from uncultured Pseudomonadota bacterium, assembly GCA_946478635.1. The sequence continues at coordinate 516 of CAMLCX010000147.1, read as the reverse complement.
ATCGGCATCGGCGAAGGCCTGCTTGCGCACTTCAACCGGCAGGAACATGAGATTTTTCCAGGTCGGAAACTCGTCGAAGATCTGGCAGTCTTTAAGCGTAAAGTGGCGCACCAGCGGCACCGTGTGCGATAAACCGTAGGCTTGATAGCCGGCCTTGAAGATCGGCTCGACGGCTTCCAGCTGTTCGCGCCAGAGATTGGGCTCGGCCCAGCGGTGCTGTAAGCTTTGCCAGAGAATCGGCCGCTGCGTGCGCTTGGCCAGGTCGTGGTACCATTTGAAATGCTCGATCTTGTTGCGCCCCAAAATGGTTTCGATGACACCGGCATTGCGCTCGGCCAACACGTCGCAAAGCGCGTAGAATTCCTCATCGTCCGCCAGGCGGCTCGCCACCGGCTTGCCGTCCTCGCGCATGTGGCGGTCGTTGCGATTCGTCGACATCCCCAAAGCGCCGCCTTCCATCGCGTCTAACACCAAGCCGCGCATCTTTTGCACTTCCGCTCCGGTGGCGCTGCGCTC
>CAMLCX010000146.1 GCA_946478635.1 uncultured Pseudomonadota bacterium | reverse complement strand
AACGTCCCACCGCGAGCTTATGGGGCTCGGTTTTCTCGAGGAACCCTTGCGCCTTTAGATCAGCCACGAGAAGTTTTCTCGCCTCGAAGCGGTCTTTACCGCGGTATCTTTCGATCCACTCCCCGCTCTCACCGCGGTTGGTAAATGCCGCCGCGTCGATGCGCGCGTCGGGATCGAAGATACTGATCTTTGCCAAATTGAATCGTTCACCGATCTCAAAATCGTTGAAGTCATGACCCGGCGTGATCTTGAGCGCGCCGGTGCCGAATTCGCGGTCGACAAATGGGTCCGCGATCAAGGGCACGATCCGGCCGGTAATCGGCAGCCTGATCTTTTTGCCGACCAAATGCCGATAGCGTTCATCATCGGGGTGTACCGCAACCGCGGTGTCGCCGAGCATGGTCTCCGGCCGCGTCGTCGCAACCACCAACGCCTGCGACGGATCTTCCGCCAGCGGATAGCGAATGTGCCAGAGATTGCCCTCCGTATCCTCGTGCACCACCTCGATGTCCGCCAGCGCGGTTTTGCAGCGCGGGCACCAGTTGATCAGCCGCTCGGCTCGGTAAAGAAGCTTGTCTTCCCAGAGTTTAACGAACGCTTCGCGCACGGCGCGCGACAGCCCTTCGTCCATGGTAAACCGTTCGTGGCTCCAGTCGCAGGATACGCCCAAGGACTTTAACTGATGTAATATCGCGCTGCCGGCTTCCTGCTTCCATTGCCAGACTCTCTCAATGAATTTTTCCCGGCCTAGCTCGGCTCGGCTGATGCCTTTTTGTCCCAGCTGGCGCTCGACCACGTTTTGCGTCGCGATACCCGCGTGATCGGTGCCCGGCACCCAAAGCACGCTGAAGCCGTCCATCCTTTTAAAACGGCAGAGAATATCCTGTAGCGTGTTATTGAGCGCATGCCCCATGTGCAGCGAACCGGTCACGTTGGGTGGAGGAATCACGATTGAAAAGTGGCGGTCGTGCTCGGGAGCGGGTTCAAAAAGTCCCGAGTTAAGCCAAAATGCATACCACTTCGACTCTACGTCCTGATGATTGTAAGCCTTGGCCAACTGCATAAAATTAATCTTCGCTCCCCGCTTCCACTTCCCTGCCGGCGTTTCCCGGCCCATCTTCGATCACCTCGACAAGCTCAATGATCTCTTGCCTATTATCAGCAACAGCGCGGTCCGGCTTCCGTCCGGCCGTTTTTTTCCTGGCCGAGAGAACTTCGGCCGGCTTCCGCGCGGGCCCTGAGGCCGCTTGTTCCACTAAGGATGAACGAAGGCACTCGGTCACGGCCGCTCTCAACTCATCTCTCTTCAACGGCGCGGTTATTTGCAAGCGATTCTTCAGGGGTGCGCTATCTCCGGATGCTTCAGAGCCGATCCAGACGATGGGAATCTGCCAGCTCTGCAGCGCGCGAATGTCGCCGGCTGACAAGCAACCTCGATCGCGCAATGCGCCAGCGTCGATGATCATGAGATCCGCGTAAGGCGACGGCTCCGCTTCGGGAATCTTGTCCGAAACCCGCACCTGATGCTCGGGAAAGAGCGCCACGATAACGGCTTGTTGCAACATCCTGTGGGGTTGAACGACGAATATTCTACTCATGGTTCCGCGATTTGTTCCTCATAACTTGACAAGGTGACCACCTCAAGTTAGATAAAGTTCACGGTTGATAGTCGGTGTACTGCCGCGCGAAAGTGGCGGAATTGGTAGACGCGCAGGATTCAGGATCCTGTGGGGTAACTCCCGTAGGGGTTCGACTCCCCTCTTTCGCACCATGCTCTTATTACGTAACATAAAAAATCAATATTCTCTAACATCTGGGAACACCTCCCCGTGTTTGTAAATCGAGCTCGTCCCTCTGAAATTAGGCCGGCTTGAGCGGCGTGAACGCTTCCCCAGATTCGAAAGATTAAAGAAATTAGGAGAAGATCGGCGGGGATTCTGACAGGCTGGTCAGAGGCCTCCGATGAATAAGACAGGCAACAAGATTTTGCGATTATGAAATGTTCACCGAAGATTATAACTCTATTTTTTCTAGTCCTAGCGCTGAGCGCTTGTTCCAAGGATTCAGATCAGAACGCGGAAACTCCAAAAGATGCCGACTGGAAGAGAGGCAGGGCCGTATATCTCGCAACTTGTGTAGCTTGCCACAACAACGATCCCTCCAGGGACGGGGCGATCGGCCCCGCCATAAAGGGGTCTTCTAAGGAACTGTTGGAAGCCCGCGTGCTCAGCACCAGCTATCCGGCGGGGTACAAACCAAAACGCCCGACGAAGGTGATGCCGCAATTCCCTTTTTTAAAAGACGAGATTCCCTATTTGGCCGTCTACCTGCGCTGACGCATGCGCACACGGTCAGGTCATCGCCACCGTCATAAGAAACAGAATGCCCGTTAGTAGAAAACCAACCCACAGCGCTCCCTTAACCGAGTCCAGCGGCTGCTTGGCCAGCCCTTGTGTCCCCACTAGACAGTTGTATTCGAGGGCACCGAGTATAACGATCACCAACAGCCAATAGAGGCCGCGAGTGCCAGATGGACCATAAGAACCTACCATCTGATTATAATGGCTGGCGGCACCCATAAAAAACAGCATCGGAAGCGAGAAAACGGTGTTGGTTCTGGAGGTCAGCCCAGCGCGGCGCGCGGCACCCGCCGCTGCAGGCAAGGCCTGCCCGCCGGAGGCCACTTGATTAGTCGACGCGATAACGATCTGCTGGTTCGGCCAAATAACCAGCCAGACGTTCAAAAACATCAAAGTGCCGATCAAGCCGCCCACTGTGATCGTCACGCCGTAGCCCTGTGAGTAAAACAACCCGGCGCCCATCTCGCTCATGCGCATGATGTACATCAAGATACCGGCCAGAAAAGTAACCATCGCGCCCCAGCGAAACCACCAGAGGGCGCGCGGCACAAGTTTTTGCACCGCCCCTACCCGGACCGGGGCTTCGGTTTCGGCAAAAAATGGAGTCTGCACGAAATTGAAATAGTAAAGAATTCCAATCCAGGTCACGCCGGCCAAAAAGTGAATCCACCGCAACACAAATAAAGTAAACTCCATAACCTCTCCCCTCCTTCTGCTTACATCGCTGGAATCACGTCAAGCGAACAATCGCTTGATGTATGGTAGCTTTTATATTCGGGATCGCTCGATTTTGTCAAGAAAAAATCGGAGAGCCGCGGCGCTTCGCGCCGAATTGCGTCATTGCACGAAACCTTGACAGCTTTGCGATGGCCTACGAATAAAAGCGGAAACCACCGAATGCTGGAACGAAAAACATCGACTTGACCAATCTGGGGATCTATGCCATTTTCCTGCTAGATTTTGCTCTGATGGTGTGGAGTATCTCTGATTCAAGAGCCTAAAATTCAGAAGCTTGAGAATGATTGCAATGTTGCGGCCACGGAGCGTGGTTTAGCGATGCTCCACGGTGCCGATGATCCATTCAGCTGCGTTGCGGATGAGTTACAACTTGTCGAAAAAAACCTGATTCGCGCGATTCGTTCACGAGAGCGCGACCTTACCAATATCTCTGCACATTTGGTTCACAGCGGCGGCAAAAGAGTCCGGCCGATGGTCACGTTATTGGCCTATTTTGCTTTCGGCGGCCAGCGTATCCAGGACATTGTCGACATCGCAACCGCCATCGAGCTCATTCACACCGCCACTTTGCTTCACGACGACATCATCGACGGTGCCGACACCAGGCGAGGCAAGGAATCGGCATACAAGAAATTTGGCCTAAAGTCGACTTTGGTAGCGGGAGATTTTCTTTTCATCAAAGCGTTCGAATTTGCCGGCAAGTTCGATGAAACCGTTGTTCAATGGACGGCCGATGCTTGCACGTTGCTGACCGAAGGCGAAATCCTACAGGGACTTTTCAACAGAAATCGCGCAGTGACGGTGGATGACTACCTGGAAATTGTCAGAAGAAAAACCGCGTCGCTGTTTCACACCGGCGCCAAAGTCGGCGCGTACCTAGCCGGCGCGGGTCCGGCGCTTGTGGATGAAGCCGAACGCTACGGTCTCAACATGGGCATCGCGTTCCAGATGGTTGACGACGTTCTGGACGTGGTTGGGCACCCCGACCTTCTCGGTAAGCCCACCGGCATGGATTTGCGCGACGGCAATCCGGCGTTGCCGATCATCCTGGCGGTTAGGAACGGCGACGCGATCGTGCGCGAAGCCTTCGATTGCGGCAATCCGAGCGAACCACAAATTCTCGCGGCCCTCGCCGCAATCAAAAGCGGCTCCTCGATTCATGAAGCCCGATCACTCTCCAAGCGCTACGCAAAAGAGGCGCTGGCCTCGGTCAAAAAACTGCCGCCGTCGAAATACCGCAACGGATTGAAAAGCCTGGTTCAGCTCATTATCGACCGGGATTTCTAGTTTCGCTGCGCGCATCATCGCTCCCGGCGTCTGCATTCTCCACAGAGATGCTTGCTTCAAATCCTTCGCGCGATCAAACCGTTCAAACCATGTTCGACCGGATTTCCGGTCGTTATGACTTGCTCAACCGGGTTATCAGCTTTCGCTTCGATGCCAGGTGGAGACAACAGGTGATCCATGCGGCGCTTGCCGGAGCGAATCCGCATATCCTCGATATCGGCACTGGCACCGGCGATCTGATATTTGATGCGGCGAAGGCGGCCAAGGGCGCGGGCAAGTTTGTCGGCCTGGATTTCTCGATTGAGATGTTGCGTTTGGCTTGCACCAAGCGTCAGCGGATTGCACACGGCGCGCGCGCCGTCTTTGTCATGGGCAACGCGATGAATGTGCCTTTTAAAAACGCTACATTCGACAGCGCCATGTCGGCATTTGTGCTGCGTAATGTCTCCGACTTGCCCCTTCTGTTCGGTGAAACCCATAGAGTGCTCAAACCCGGTGGCAGGTTTGTTTCGCTCGATATGTTTCCACCGTCTCCGAGCTGGTTTTCCGCGCTATACTCGGTCTATTTCCATTGCTTCATGCCCCGGATCGGCGCTTTGCTGGCGCGGGATCGCGCCGCTTACCAGTATTTATCCGATTCGGTTCGCCAGTTTCACCCTCCCGAAACAATCGCTGCGTTGATCGAGCAGGCCGGTTTTAAAGAAGTGAAGCTGCGCAAATTCTTGAGCGGCGCGGTGTGCCTGCTCAGCGCCGTTAAAACTAACACCGCCGAGAGCGGCTAATTTCATGCGCGGCTTTTCCAGCAGTTTCTTGATTTTCTTTTATCAAGTCGGTCTGGGCGGTCTCTTCGCCTTGGCGGGCACGCCGTTTCACGAAATCGAACGCGGGTTCTACAAGTCCACCGCGGGCGTGCTCTATGTCCTTGCGTTAATCGGCCTGTGGGGCAAAAGCGCGCTCTACGCCCAGTCTTTGACCAAGGGCCTGAGTTGGGGCATCGGTCTGGAGATTTTCTTCCATGCCGCATTTGTCATTTCTTTCTCGTGTTACATGGTTTCGTTGTGGAGCGAACGACAGGAGTTCCGAGCGCGAAGCTTTGCGACCAGTATTTTGGCCGGATTTGCCGGCCTCATATTCAGCGTTCATAGCTTTTACGATGGCCCGTTGGTTTCGCTCGAAGCTCTGATCTATCCGGCGTCGTTTTTTTTGTCAGCCCTGTTGCTCGGAAGTGTCACTGTCGGGATGCTGATCGGCCATTGGTATTTGATTGACACCGGCCAAAGCTTGGAGCCTTTCATCCGTATTTTTCGGTTTTTCGTGAAGGCATTGATTGCCCAGTGCGGATTTTTCTTAATCGCGCCGCTTGCCTTGTATTTTCTCGGCACGGCGCAAAGCGTGACGGCCCTGGAGCAGCTGTGGCAGCGGCATTCAACCTTGTTGATCACCCGCGGAATTGTCGGCGACGGCGCACCGGCGATCTTGTCCTGGATGATTTGGCGCACCCTGCTGATACCGCACACGATGGCCGCTACCGGGCTTTTCTATATGGCGCTACTTGGAGTTTTCGTCGGGGAAATACTCGGACGGCAGATCCTCGCGCTGGCGTCCCTGCCGTTTTGACGGCTAGGAAGATGTCCGGTCCGGCGTCTCGGGATAGGTCTTTAATTTTGTAATCCGCAGTCCGTTCGAAGTCCAGCCCAAGTCGTATCCAACTGCTTCGCCGACTCTGAGATCAAGGGGAGATTTTGCCTCTCCGATAAGAATCACCAGTTCGTAGGAAAATGTTAGCTCGCGGCCGCTCTCGGTGCGAACCACACCTGTATTATTCGATGGGAATAGCTTCGTGATAAGGCCCTGGTGGTAAAAATCACCGCGCGCCGATACCAGTGGATCTTTCGCCTCTGCTGCCATGATCTAGCGGTAAACCGGCTCCTATCAGTTGAGCGGCTGCTTCTGCGCAGCGATGCGTCCTTGCAGTTCCATGAGACCGTCGAGAACCGCTTCCGGTCGAGGCGGGCAACCCGGCACGTAGACATCGACGGGAATGATGCGATCGATCCCTTGGACCGTCGCATAATTGTCGTAGAACCCTCCGCTCGCCGCGCAAGCGCCAAACGCCATTACCCACTTGGGCTCGGACATCTGCTCGTAAACGCGCTTGAGCACCGGCGAGAGTTTATGGTTGACGGTCCCGATCACCATCAACAGATCCGCTTGTCTCGGGCTAAAACGCGGCAGCAGTGCGCCGAAGCGGTCGATATCGTAGGGCGACATCGATAACGACATATACTCCATCGCGCAACACGCGGTAGCAAAGGGATACGGGAACAGCGAATACTTGCGCGCCCAACCGACCGCCTTATCCAATCGTGTCAGGACGACCGTCTCAGCCAGGAGCTGGTCCTGGCCAAAGCGTGACTGTGCCAACTTGTGACTTTGGTCCATGATAATGTTTTGTATCATTTCCCCGGGCTTTTGCTACTGCGGGACGTGTCAGCCACACTCCCGACCCTTTGAACCACCGGTTGAGCTTAACTGAAACTCCACAGATCGCGACAATGGATCACCCCTGAGGCATGGGCAGGCCACCGAGCCGAAAATGACGATTCATATTTTGACCACGTTGACTGCTTGCGGTCCCTTATCTCCTTGAGCAATCTCAAACTCAACAGTTTCGCCCTCGTTCAGTGTCTTAAATCCTTCGCCCTGAATGGCGCTATAATGAACAAACACATCGCCACCACCTTCCTTTTCGATGAAACCGTATCCCTTCGCGTTGTTGAACCACTTAACCTTACCAGCGGCCATCTCCCAACCTCCTTGGCATGCGCATGATAGTGATCCCAATGCGCATGAAGTCACGCGCCGGCCCCAAGTCGCTCCGAGTCAAATTTTGGGTCTCATCCATTCTCAGAACTCGTTAAGATCAGGGCCTATCCTAACCGACAGCTCGTCAACGAATCGTCTAAGACCAATGCTGAAATCGCGGGGCGAGATTAGGAAATGCTGGCAGTCATTGTCAAGAAAAAAACATGATTTGCGTAACCATCCGCCCTTTTGTTCGCTCAGAAACGGTACCCTTTGCGCAGCATTAGGATGCTTCATCCGCATCTCCTAGCTTGCCGAGCGATCCCAGAAACGGCAAATACGCGTCCGGTGGGAAGAAACCTGAAACCACAGATCGAATGAATCTAAACTGGTCAGGCTGTATGAAATCAAGCCCCTTGAAACTCTCTGGCCACTGCCAGAATGCTCTTTCGGGACTCCCCCATGTCGCATTTTCAGTTCCAATACAACTCAATTATAACTTTTAAAACCATGTTAAACTATTGGAAATAACAAGATAAATTATTTGACATCTTGACGTCGTGGCAATTTTTCGTTATAAATAGCCTAGTTAGGTGACGTTAGACACCGAGCGGAACTGAGGACAACTGGCCAATGGCCATATACACCACGCTTTCAAAAAGGGATATCGGAAAAATCGTCGATGAGTTCACTCTCGGCGATCTCGTCTCATTCACCGGGATTAGAAACGGCTCGGTGAACTCCCATTATTTAATCGAGACCAAGCGGGGAAAATACTTTCTTAAAATCGATGAAGTCAAAAGTGAAATTGAGGTAAAACAAGAACTCGACTTACTCTTACATCTGCGCAAACAGAACTTCCCTTGCTTACAACCCCTTAAGACAAAGAACGGACGCTTTCATATCGAATTTCAAGGGAAGTGCCTTACCGTAACGCGTTATCTTGACGGCAACGAGTTGCCGGCCGAATCAATCAACACGACGCATCTCAGTGCGCTGGGCCACAGCTTGGCCAATCTTCACTTGATCGGCCGGAGCTACAAGAAAGGCATCGATAATCGCTTTGGATTCAATCGAATCGTCGCGATTTATCGCGAGGTGAGGCGCCAGCTGCCCTCTCACCTCAAAAATATCGTCAGGGTTCTTGATGACGAGTTTTCGTATCTGGAAAATTATCTGGACAATAACTTGCCCAAGGGCATCATTCACGGCGATCTCTTTCCCGACAATGTAAAATTCAAGGGCAATCGGCTAACGGGAGTAATGGATTTCGAGGCCGCGTGTCGAGGGAAGCTTATTTACGATCTCGCGACTGCCGTGAATGCGCTCTGTTTTGTCGAAGAGCGATTTCAAATCGATCGATTTGAGGCGCTGATATCGGGTTACGAGAGCTTGCGTCCGCTATCTTTGCCGGAATGGGACTCCTTTCCCAACGAGCTGCGCTTTTCCGCATTGCGCTTTACCGTCACACGGGTCAAGGATTTTTATCTTCGCAGCGCGGACGAAAGCCAGCGTGTTTACAAAGATTTTAAGGAATTCTACGATCGGCTGTTGATCTTGCGACGCGAAAAGAGCGGAGGCATGGAAGACATCCTCTTGGCCATGGCTACGGGTTACGATTATCGTAAATATCAAAAATCCAAACCCTCAAAGTAGGTTTTCGTCAGCCAACCTTCCCTTCCGACTCTGTTAGCCGTTTGATTTTTAGCCGCGTATCGCGCCGAATCAAGCGCACCAAGGCAATCAACGACAACACCGCGCCCAGAACAAATAACACTCGCCCACCGGCCAGCACAACGAAGAAGAAATTGAGTTTTACCCGGGCTCCATTAAATTTTTCGCGGTCTTCGTTGATGCGCCGGAGCACCTCTTCATTTTTCTGATGATCGAGTTCCTGAAAGTTTCGGTAATTTTCTTCCAGTCCGGTGCGCGCGGTCTTGAACAACAAAGCTTGATACTTCGATGTTTGGACGGCTCCAATCATCCAATTCCCCACACCCATAATCAAGCAGATCACCCCCGAGAGCAGCAACCAGCTTGAATACATTTCGCGGACTTTCATAAATAATCGCTTCCAATTCAGGAGATGATAGCTGGACTTTGTCGATTTTTCCACTCGGTTCGAGTCATTGCACCGATGCGTTTAGTAGCTTAGGATTCTTTCATGGCCCGTTACGTGATCGGCGATATTCACGGCTGCGTTGCTGAGCTCAGCCGGCTGATCGAATCCCTGCCTCTGGCAAAGGGCGACCAGGTGATCTTTCTCGGCGATTACATCGACCGGGGTCCGGATTCCTGCCGAGTCATTTCGTATTTGCTGGGGCTTCGGCAAACCTGCGGTTTTATTGACTTCGTTTTTCTCAAAGGCAACCACGAGGATATGCTGCTTTCCTACCTCGGCTATAGCGGTCAGCATGGCGAGATGTTTTTGGCAAATGGCGGGAAATCGACGCTGGCCAGCTATGGGCTTAACCCAGATGAGGCAACCGCTGAGAACGCGTCGGCGGCCATGCCGTCCGAGCATTTGGATTTCTTTCAAACGCTTGCTCATTGCCATGCGACAGACTCCTTTTTTTGCGTTCACGCAGGCATCAACCCGCAAAAAACATTGGCGGAGCAAACCGATGAGGAATTCTTCTGGATCAGGAACACGTTTATTTACCGTTCCCACTCACTCCCCTACACGGTGCTTTTTGGACATACACCCCAACCGACGGTGTTTTTCGATCTTCCTTATAAAGTCGGCTTGGATACGGGACTGGTTTACGGCAATATGTTGACTTGCCTTGAGCTAGATGAGAAAGTCCTTTTCCAGATCAGCCGAGGAAGAAAGCGAATCCATCGAACCTCGGCGGAGCGCAAGTGGAGTTCCTCCTCCGCTTTTATCGCTTGATCTTCTTTCGCGTGTGCACGCTTTGATACCCCGGCGGTGTAGCTCAGTTGGTCAGAGCACGCGGCTCATATCCGCGGCGTCGT
>CAMLCX010000145.1 GCA_946478635.1 uncultured Pseudomonadota bacterium | reverse complement strand
TCTTTACTTGCCAAGCCCGGTGTCATTGCGTAGGATCGTGGAACTGGTCCAGCCATGACCCGCCGTTTCATTGACGTTATTTTCGCGCTCGTTTTAGTTACTGCAAGCATGGCGCAGGAGTCCTACGGCGCTTCTATCGATGCCAAAGAGTCCACCGCCATGGTTCGTATTCCTGCGGGAGCGTTCTTGATGGGCAGTCATGACGGACCGGACGACGAACGGCCGCAGCATCAAGTCAATGTCGCGGAATTTTTCATCGATCGAACGAAAGTCACCAACGCGCAATTCGCGCTCTTTCTCAATGCCGTCGGCCCGCGCGGTGAAAATTACTACGACATCGATGACAATGATGCGCGCGTGCATCGGCGCGACGGTATGTGGCGCGCCGATCCTGGTCATGAAGGTCACCCGGTGGTCGAGGTGTCATGGCCCGGAGCGCTGGCGTACTGCGCATGGGCCGGCAAACGCCTGCCCACGGAAGCCGAATGGGAGAAAGCGGCGCGCGGCACCGACGCGCGAAAATATCCCTGGGGAAAAGAAACACCGGACCGAACCCGGGCGCATTTTGGCGGCGGCTGGAATGATTTACGCCCGGTCGGGAGCTTTCCCAACGGAGCGAGCCCGTACGGTGTTCTCGACATGGCGGGCAACGGCTGGGAATGGGTGAGCAGCCTCTATCGGCCGTATCCGTATATTTCCGGCGACGGACGAGAAGATTTGACGAGCGAGCGAGAACGCGGCACGCGAGGCGGCGGCCACGATTCCCGCGCCGAGGATCTTACCGTAACCCAGCGCGGACGACAGGTGTCACGAAATCCGCGGGGCGGGCATCACAACATCAGTTTTCGCTGCGCGCGCTGATTCTCTTCCATGTCGATCTTTCTTTTCGTGCAAGGCGTGCTGATGGGGTTGGTGGTGGCGGTGCCGGTTGGGCCGTTGGGACTGCTGTGCATCAGTCGCGCGCTTGGATTGGGACCGACCTATGGGCTTTTTTCCGGACTGGGCGTCGCTACGGCGGACGCTCTGGCGGCCGGCATCGCTGCTCTCGGCATTACTTTGGTCTCGGGGTTTCTGAGTGAGCATCAAATTATACTGCGCTTGGTCGGCGGCGCGTTTCTTTGCTATTTGGGATGGAAAATCTACCGGACCGAGCCGGTGGCCCAGGCGCCGATCAAAAATATCAACGGGCTGGTGGGCGCTTATGCGACGACGTTGTTTTTGACCATCTCCAATCCCGTGACTATTCTCTCCTTCATCGCCATTTATGCCGGGTGGCACGTGCCGAGCTTTGACGGCCATCTTGTCGCGGCGGCGACATTGACCCTCGGTGTGTTCACGGGTTCGGCTCTTTGGTGGGTCGCTCTGTTCATTTGTCTGAAAGCCTTTCACGAGAAAGTGAATCTCCGCTTCTTGTTTTGGGTACACCGGGTCTCCGGAGCGATCATTGCTGTCTGCGGCATGATCGTGCTTTTTAGCTTGTCGCCGTGGGGCAGCCTCTTGAGGGTTAAATTGTGAACGCCAGCCAGGAAACCGCTCACGCGAATCGCGGTCGTGGCATTCCAGTTGTCATCAATCTGGTTCTAGCGACCGTTTATATCGCGGTTAATCTTTATCAATTCGTTTTCCTGCCTTTGCTGCTTCTTCCGAGTAGCTCTGTCTGGGGCTGGACGCTTGTGCCGCTGGCCTTTTTGACGAATCCGTTTTGGAGCTTGATTCACGAGTCGATTCACGATCTTTTTCATCCGAATCGAAACGTCAACGCGTTTTTCGGCCGGTTGCTGTCGATCTTGTTTGGTTCGCCGTTTAGAGTTCTTCGCCTGAGTCACCTGGTGCATCACAAGCTCAATCGTATGCCGGTCGAGGGCACCGAATACTACGACCGGGCGGCGAGCACCAAGGCGCGCGCCGCGCCGGGATATTATTTTCAAATTCTCTTGGGACTGTATCTCGTCGAGGTCGTGAGCCCGTTCTATTTTCTTTTGCCAAGGGGCTTTTTGGTCTGGGTTTGCAAGCGATTCATACGCTCGGACAGCGTCAGCGGGTTGTTAATGAAAAACTGGTTGGGCGCCGATGCGCTGCGCGAGATTCGTTTCGATGGCGTATTGACGGTTTCCTGGCTCGCTCTGGGGTGGGTTTGTTACGGCGAATACTGGCCGCTGTTCGCGGCGGCACTGTTGGCGCGGGGGTTTCTTATTTCGTTTCTCGACAATGTCTATCACTATGCGACGCCGGTGGGCGACATTTTCTATGCGCGCAATCTGCGCTTGCCCGGGGCGTGCGCCAAACCGTTGCTGAACTTCAATTTGCACGGCATTCATCACGTCAACCCCGCCATCCCGTGGATCGATCTGCCGCGCGCCTTTGACGCCCAGGCCGGCAAATATCAGGGCGCCTATTTCATCGCCGCTCTGCATCAACTGCGCGGGCCGATCGCGCTGCAGGAATTGCCCCAAGCCTCGCCCGCGGTCAGGCTTCGGCCCACGTAGGATGGGTTGAGCGATAGCGATACCCATCATTTCCAGCGGTGGGTATCGGCGCTGTGCGCCTCCACCCACCCTACAATTACGCTCGAATCGTATGCGTTCTGCTCCGTGGCCTTCAGCTTACGGCGCGGTAGTTCATCTTTGCTTTTTAAACAGCAGGACGGAGAACCACTCGTTGGGGTCGGTAACGTGCAGCACCGGCGCCAGGCCGAAAAAGCGCAGTTGTTGCTGCAGCCGCTGGGGATCGAATTTGCGGCTGATCTCGACCAGAATTTTTTCATCCTTCTGCCAGTCAAATGCGCTGTCGAGCTCCGGAAATACAATCCTCTGGCGCTCGTTTGCGACCGCATACATCTCGATCTGTTGCCAATCGCGGTTGAACCAGGATTGATAGCGCATCTTGCTTAGATCGAAGTTACTCTTGAGCAGCCGGTTGATGTTGTGAAAAACGTTAAGGATGAACTGCGCGGTTATGCCGCGGCTATCGTTGTAGGCGTCTTCCAGGATTTTTACCGGTTTCACCCGGTCGGCGCCGAGCAGGAGAAAGTCCTGCGGCCCCATGGCGGCGGATAAGGCGCGAAAGAAGCGCGGGAAGTCGGTGTGGTTGAAGTTCCCGATGGTGCTGCCGAGAAACACGAACAGCGTCGGCAGGTCTTTATCGATGGCGGCGATCGCTTCCTCGTAGCGCGCGTGCAAACCATGAAATTCGATCTCGGGAAAGGCCGACTGAACGGCGTCCCGCGACGCGACCAGTCCGGGGAGGCTCACATCGATGGGCGAAAAGATGCTCGGTCCGCGCTGTCGCGCTTGCTCGGTCAGAAGATGAACGGTCTTTTTGCTGAAGCCCGCGCCGAGTTCGGCGATACAGCGGACCGGCGCCGCGGCGATGATTTCAGCGGCGCGGGCTTCGAGGATCGCGTTCTCCGTGCGCGTCAGGTAATACTCGGGCAGCTCGCAGATTTGTTCGAAAAGGTCCGAGCCGCGCTCGTCGTAAAGATGGTACGCCTCGAGCCAGCGCGGCTGATCCCATAGAGTGGTCAGGATCGAAAGGGCCGGAATCGAATCGAGTTTGTCGCCGCGGTGCGACCAAATGCACGTTTCGGACGCGCTCCAGCGCAAACGCTCTTCGGGCGCAAAGATCGTTGTCGAAGCTTGTTGTTGTGTCATGCTAGGGAGACTATAAAAGAAAAGGGTCCGGCTTGCGACCCGGGCGGGAAACATCCTCCATGAGCAACGACGAGATCGCCATCGAATTCCGCGACGTGAACTTCATCGTATCCGGCGGCAAAAAGCTCCTTGCCAATCTCAATTTGCGCGTGCGCCGGGGCGAAACCTTGGTTTTGCTCGGGCGCAGTGGCTCGGGCAAGACTACGACCATGAGGCTGATCAACCGCTTGATCGATCCGACCTCGGGCGAAGTCCGCGTCGACGACAAGCCAACAGTCGAATGGGACCCGATCAGGCTGCGCCGGCGGATCGGCTACGTGATTCAAGAAATCGGTTTGTTTCCTCATCTCACCGTCGAAGAGAATATCGGCATCGTGCCGCGGCTTGAAGGGTGGGCGCCCGAGCAGATTAGCGAGCGCGCCCGGGCGTTGCTGAAATTGGTCGGTCTCGATGCCGACCGCTTTGCCGCGCGCATGCCGCGTGAATTATCGGGCGGGCAGCGCCAGCGCATCGGTGTGGCGCGTGCCTTGGCCGCCGACCCGCCGTTTATCTTGCTCGACGAGCCGTTCGGCGCCTTGGATCCGATCACGCGCCGGGAAATCCAACGAGAGTTCAAGACGCTGCAGCGCGAGCTCGGCAAAACCATGGTGTTCGTCACCCACGACATCGCCGAGGCGTTTCTGCTCGCCAACCGCATTGCGTTGCTCAAGGACGGCGAAATGATTTTGCTCGGTCCGCCGGAAGAGCTGCTGCACTCGCAAGATCCCGAGGCGCGCGCGTTCGCCGAGGGATTCTCCGGCGCACAAATCGGCGGGAGCTCGGCATGACGCTACGGGAATTCCTGTCACGCCAGGGCGGCGAGCTCCTGGGTCTGACCTTCGAGCACTTGCTGCTGGTGCTGGTTGCCACCGGCATCGCCATTTTTATCGGCGTTCCGCTGGGCATTTTGCTGACCCGCAAGCCGGCACTCAGCAAACCGGTGCTCGGCTTTGCGAATATCATGCAAACCGTGCCGAGCCTGGCGTTGTTTGGTTTTCTGATTCCGCTCAACATCCATCTTTTCAACGTAAAACTTCTCGGCGGCATCGGCGCGCGCACGGCCATCGTCGCGCTGGTGCTGTACGCCCTGTTGCCGATCATTCGCAATACCTTCATCGGGATCAGTTCGGTGGATCCGGCGATCCGCGACGCCGGGCGCGGCATGGGCATGACCGACCGCCAATTGTTGTTTCAAGTCGAGTTGCCGCTGGCCATGGGTGTGATTATCGCCGGGGTGCGCGTGGCGACGGTGATTTGCGTCGGCACGGCGACCATCGCCGCCGCCATCGATGCCGGCGGATTGGGCCGTTACATTTTTCGCGGCCTCAGAGCCAACGACAACTTGCTCATTTTAGCCGGCGCGCTCCCGGCGGCGGTGATCGCCATGAGCGCCGATCTCGCGCTCGGATATCTCGAGCGCAGGATTCAATCCGGCGGCGCGGTGAAAGCGAAATCCAAGAGAATCCTGTGGTCGAGCGTCGCCGTGATCCTGGCATTTGCCGCCGCCGCGTACTTCTTTGCCGGTCCGGGTGGCAAGCGAATCGCGGTCGGCTCCAAAGACTTTAGCGAACAGGTGATTCTCGGCGAAATCCTCGCCCAGGCCATCGAAGCGAAAACCGGACTGCAAGTCGAGCGGCGCTTCGATCTCGGCGGCAACCTGGCGCACGAAGCGCTGGTCGCGGGAGAAATCGATCTCTACCCGGAGTACAGCGGCACGGCGCTGCTCGCCATTCTGAAAAACCGGCCGCTCAAAGACCCGCAAGAGGTTTATCGCCAGGTCGCCGCGGAATACGCCAAGCGCTTTGATCTGGTCTGGACCGAGCCGCTCGGATTCAATAACACCTTCGCGATTCTCGTGCGCGGCGAAGACGCGGAAAAACTAAATTTAAAAACGGTCAGCGACGCGGCCAAGGTGTCCGCCCATTGGCGCGCCGGCTTCGGTCAGGATTTTATGTCGCGCGCCGACGGCTACCCGGGTTTTGCGCGCACCTACGGATTTCACTTTGAAGAGATACGCGAGATGGATCTTTCGCTGACCTATCGCGCGCTGGCCGAGAAACAAGTCGATTTGATCGCGGGCAACTCCACCGATGGCTTGATTTCCCGATACGGCTTAAAGCAGTTGGCCGATGATCGAAATTATTTTCCCCCTTACGACGCCGTGCCCGTGGTGCGCCGGGCAACGCTGGCGAAATATCCGGAGCTGGGCGCCGTCTTGAAGCAGCTCGGCGGGATCTTGACCGTGGATGAAATGCGCAAGCTCAATTACGCCGTGGACGGTGAAAAACGCCAACCGAAAGATGTCGCGCGCGAATTTTTGCGCCGTAAGGGCATCCTGGGTTGAGCGTGCCTCATACAAACGCGACGACAGGAGTCGGCGACGCAAAGCGCGTTGGTTGTTTATCGGCGCGACTCCCGCGCTACGTCCAAGGATCGATGGCGAGCTGCTTAGAAATGAGATAACGGGTGGCAGGATTTCAAACTTCGGGAGCGTTTCGCGCCCTCCGCTCTCCTGACTATTTTTGGTTCTGGTCCAGTTATTTTGTCTCCAATGTCGGTTCGTGGATGCAGGGCATCGCGCAGGGCTGGCTGCTTTTCGAATTGACTTCTTCGCCGTTCTATCTTGGTCTTTTCAGCTCGTTGCGGATGGTGATGCTGGTGAGTTTTTTTATCCTCGGCGGCATTATGTCCGATCGGATCGATCGACGGAAGGTGATGCTTGCCATTCAATGGATCTCCGCCCTAACCGCACTTGGTTTAGCGGTGCTGGTATCCACCCATTCGATCCGCGTCTGGCATATCTTCGTGCTCGGCGCGATCACTTCGACGAGCTGGGCATTTGAACAGCCCGTGCGCCAGGCGCTGCTGCCACAGCTCGTTAAACGCGAGGATCTGGTGAATGCGCTGGCATTGAACGCAGTGACGTGGAATGGTGCCGGCTTGCTCGGTCCAAGCCTGGTCGGAGTGGCGGTTCCCTACATCGGCATCGATGGTTGTTTTTACGTCAACGTCGTCAGTTATCTGGCGGTGATCGGCGCGTTGCTGCGCATGCACGTGCCCGCGCTGAACCACGACCATGCCCGATCCAGCGTGATTCAAAGCCTGGCTGACGCCTTCGGTTACGTGCGGCGCGAAAAGATCATTGCGACCTTCCTTTCGGTTTCGGCAATTTTCAATATCTTCGGGCGATCCTACATTACATTGCTGCCGGTGTTCGCTAAAGACGTTTTGCGCCTGGGCGCGTCGGGTTTCGGTTTTATCTCGGCCGGTCCGGGCCTCGGAACCATCATCGGATCATTTACATTGGCAAGCCTGGGTCGAGTGGAAGCTAAACGAGGTCGCATGCTGGCGATCCTGGTTCTTTTTTCGATAACATTATTTTTCTTTGCCGTGAGCGGCGATTCGCGACTGGCATTCGGCTTGTTGGTTGTGGTCGGGGCCTTGAGCACGGTTTTCGAGACTCTGCTGAATACTTCGATTCAATTGCGCGTCGAAGAAGCATTCCGCGGCCGCATCTCCGGTTTCTACGGTCTGACGGGCGGCGGCTTGCGCGAGTTTGGCGGCATGCAGGCCGGCTTTGTTGCCGAGTGGACCGGCGCGCCTTTCGCCATAGCGGTGGGCGCGGTCGTCTTGATGATCGTTGGCTATGTGTTTCTCGGTTCGAGACTCAAGAATTTTGCGCGGTAGCGAGTGTGATATCAATCGGACGAGGTAAAAGGAGATGAAATCGATATCCTTTTGGATCAGCGCGGCTCTTTGGTTTTGTTTGCTGGCTCAGCCGATTCAGGCACAAAAGCTCGAGCGCGCGGTACTCGCTTTCGGCTCCACCGGCCCCAACCTGACGCCATTCTGGGTCGGCCGCGAGGCGGGCTTGTACAAGCAATACGGACTCGATGTCGACGTCGTGTTTTTCCGCGGCAGTGTCATAGCGATTAATGCACTGGCGACCAAGGATGCCCACTTCGGTGCGTTCGGCGCGAGCTCTTCGGTGCTCGCGCGGCTGGGCGGCATGGACACCGTGCTGATCGCCACGGCGACACCGGGTTTGTTGTTTTATCTCGTTACCAGGAAAGAGATTCGCAATGCCAACGATCTGAAGGGAAAGAGAATCGGCGCCAGCCGGCCGGGCACGGATTCAGATTTGGCCGCGCGCGTAGCGGTGCAGAAACTCGGGCTGAGCGAGAAAGACGTCAGCATCATCAGTATGGGCACGGACGCGGAACGTCTGGCGGCCATGAGTCAAGGCATCGCCGATGGCACGGTGGTCACTATCGGCGGCTACGTGGCGGCGCAGAAAATGGGCTTCCATTCGATCCTGGATCTATCCCAGTTGAACATTCCCTACGAAGCGGCATCGCTGATCACCACCCGGACCTTGATTAAAGAAAATCCCGATAGGGTCGGCAAATTCGTCAAAGGCTTCGTCGCGGCGATCCAATACGCGCAAGCGCACCGGGAATTTACCCTGAAAGTTCTCGGCAAATACATGCGCACTTCTGACCAGGAAGTCCTCAATGCGAGTTACGATCATTACGTCGGCCGGATTATTCCGCGGACGCCCTATGTCAGCGAGAAGGGTTTGCAGGCTGTCATCGATTATGTCCGCCAGCGCAATCCGCAAACCGCCGTCGCCAAGGCGCAGGACTTCATGGATAATCGATTCATCAGGGAGTTGGATGAAAGCGGTTTTATCAAAGGATTGTACGCAAAATAATTTGCGGCATTCCGCTACGGTTGGCTGTTGCGGATGACCTGGGTATAGAAGCGCACGCAGCGTTCGTAATCATCGACGGAAATTCGCTCGTCGATGCCGTGATATCTTTTGGTATCCTCGGGTCCGAGAGTAATCGGTAGGAAACGAAATATATTTTTGGTCAAACCCGCGTAATGGCGGGAATCGGTCGCGGCAACCAAAAGCGCCGGTGCAACGAGCGCCGCCGGCGCGGTCTGCCGGATGGTGCGCTGGATCAGAGTGAAACTTGGGCTGCCAATATCAGAAATGGGAGAAGCTTCCATCTGCACCGCGAGGGGCGTGATTTTTATGCGCGGCTCGTCGATCACGCGTTGCACACGCGCTACAGCGCTCGCGATGGAATCTCCGGGCAAGAGTCGTAAATTCACCACGGCCGCGGCGGTGGACGGCAAGATATTTTCTTTGACGCCCGCATTAAAAAGGGTTGGCGCGAGCGTCGTGCGGATTGCGGCGTTGGTAAGCGGCGATTTCGTCAATTGTTTTCGTACCAGGGGGTCGAGGAGCCAGAGATTGGCGAGCGCCAGTTTATTGGCCCAAGGCATTTCCGGCCCGAGATATTCGAACAATTGAAGCGTGGGGCCGCTCAGGCGAGATGGAAACGGTTTGGTTTCGAGTCGTTGCAGTGCCCGGCTGATCATGCCGATGGCGGTATCCGACGGTGGTATGGAGCTATGTCCGCCGGGCCTCTCCACCGATAGCCGCAGGCTTAAATAGCCTTTTTCCGCGATGCCGATCAGCGCGACGGGCGAGGAAATTCCCGGCACGATTCTGCTTAAGATATTCATGCCCTCGTCAAGCACAAACTCGAGCTCGACGCCGCGCCTGCGGAGATGCTCGGCGATCCTTGCGGCGCCGTTGTTGCCGCCAATCTCTTCGTCGTGGCCGAAAGCCAGAAAAACCGTCCGCTCGGGTTTGAATCCTTCGGCCAACAATTGCTCGGCCGCTTCGAGGATGCCGAGAACGCTCGCCTTGTCGTCCATCGTGCCCCGGCCCCAGATATAACCGTCGGCGACCTGGCCGGAGAATGGCCCGTGAGTCCACGATTTTTCCGTTGCCGGATCAACCGGCACGACATCCAGGTGGGCCATGAGTAAAATCGGTTTTAGCCGGTCGTCTGTGCCTTTCCAGGTATAGAGCAGGCTGTAGTCGTTGATGAACTCTCTCGTAAGTTGCGCGTGAACTCGCGGAAAGGCGGTGCTTAAAAAGGCGTGAAAATTTCGAAATGGATCCGTGTTCGACGCAGTCGCCGGATCGAAGGAGACGGTTTGGAACCGGATGGCTTCCGACAAGCGGTTTACTATGGCATTTTGATCGAGTTGGAGCCCCGGTGCGGGCGGCGGATGGAGCTGCCGGGAATTGAAGGTCGTCGTGCGGATGACCAACACGGCGACGACAATCCCAAACAGGGCGGTGAGCGAGAGCGTGAGGCGTTTCATGATGATCGGGGATTCTGAAGGAGAGAGGTAGCAAGTTGGTATTGTGACTGCAAATCGATTTCCCGGGAGGGCAGGTCGATTTGACAACCGAACACGGGTTCGATAATTTTTCTAAAACAGCGAAAAAACAATATTTTTGGAGGAAAACAGATGGGTGATTTTTATTCGGATTGGCTGGAACAGTCCAAAGCCAATGAAAACGCAGTGGCGGAGTCGCCGCGATTCACGCGGTCAAAGGATCTCAAATGGATGCGCACTCCGCAAGATTTCAAGGCGGCGCTCATGATTGCGCCTGAGTTGGGGTTTACCACCGGCGG
>CAMLCX010000144.1 GCA_946478635.1 uncultured Pseudomonadota bacterium | reverse complement strand
CACGTCCTTGGTAAGGACGAGGTCGGCGGTTCGATCCCGCTCCTGGGCTTTGCCTGGAGCCGGGTGAGCGGGACTAAATTTTGTTAAATTTGTGATTGGCAAATCAATAGGAGGATGAGATGAGCAAAGCGAAATTTGAGCGGAAGAAGCCACACTTGAACATCGGTACGATTGGACACGTCGACCATGGCAAGACGACGCTCACAGCGGCGATCACTAAAGTGCTGGAGAAGTCGGGCAAGGCAAAATTTCTAGCTTATGATCAGATTGACAAAGCACCCGAGGAAAGAGAGCGCGGCGTTACAATCAATATTGCCCATGTTGAGTACGAAACGGATAAGCGGCACTATGCTCATGTCGATTGTCCGGGGCACGCGGATTACGTCAAAAATATGATCACTGGCGCGGCCCAGATGGACGGCGCAATTCTCGTTGTTTCGGCGGCGGACGGTCCGATGCCGCAAACTCGGGAGCATATCCTTTTAGCCCGCCAAGTCGGTGTTCCGGCAATCGTTGTTTTTCTCAACAAGGCTGACATGGTCGACGATAAGGAATTGCTCGACCTTGTCGAACTCGAAGTCCGTGAGCTCTTGTCCAAGTACAAATTCCCCGGTGATGATACCCCGGTTGTAATTGGCAGCGCGCTGAAGGCTCTGGAAGGCGACACATCCGATATGGGTGAAGGCGCGATCCTGAAATTGATGGATGCCGTGGATTCATTCGTTCAAGAACCGGTGCGAGATATAGACAGAGCGTTCCTCATGCCGGTCGAAGACGTTTTCACGATTAGCGGTCGCGGCACGGTGGTTACGGGCCGTGTGGAACGCGGCATCGTCAAAGTCGGTGAAGAAATCGAAATTGTCGGCTTCAAGGCGACGCAAAAGACCGTGGCGACGGGCGTGGAAATGTTCCGAAAGTTGCTCGATGAAGGGCGGGCTGGCGACAACATCGGAGTTCTGTTGCGCGGCACTAAGCGGGAAGAAGTCGAACGTGGGCAAGTTCTGGCGAAACCGGGCAGCATCACTCCCCACACTCATTTCAATGCCGAGGCCTACGTCCTGACCAAGGAAGAGGGCGGACGTCACACGCCGTTTTTTAACGGATATCGGCCGCAGTTCTATTTTCGCACGACCGATGTAACCGGGGTAGTGAAACTGCCAGAGGGCACGGAAATGGTCATGCCTGGAGACAATATCAACGTTGTCATTGAATTGATCACGCCGGTCGCAATGGACGAAGGCCTAAAATTCGCTATCCGCGAGGGCGGGCGTACTGTCGGCGCGGGCGTCGTTACTAAGATTATTCAATAAGTGTGGCGAGAAAGGTGGGCTTATGCGGGAACTCATAGGATTCGCTTGCGACAAATGTAAGCGCAAGAACTACACGTCAACGAAGAACCGTAAGACAACCACTGAAAAATTATCCCTTAAGAAGTTTTGCGCTTCTTGCCGGAGCCACACCCTGCATCGCGAGGTCAAGGTCTAACTAAGGATACAGGGGGTCAGTAGCTCTAATTGGTAGAGCGCCGGACTCCAAATCCGGATGTTGCAGGTTCGAGTCCTGCCTGACCCGCCAGAATACTTTGCTGTGGTGTAATCAATGGGGGATTGGATTCAAAAGCTTCAAGACGGGTTCCAAAATGGCATAGAATTCATCAAGGAGTCCTGGCAGGAGCTGAAGAAAGTTCATTGGCCTTCGCGTAAGGAAACTTACGCGGCAACGCTCGTAGTTATCGTCGTCGTTTTATTGATTTCGGTTTATTTGGCAATGGTCGATCTGGCTTTGACGAAAGCCATTCAGGCCATTATTGGGTGATCTGTAAGGTTCTCCCTTATGGCAAAACAGTGGTACATCGTTCACACGTTTTCTGGCTACGAGCAAAAAGCCAAAGCAGCGCTTGAAGAGCGGGTGAAAACGCTCAGCAAGCAGGATTTGTTCGGCGAGATTTTGGTGCCGGTTGAAAAAGTTGTTGAGCTCGTTAAGGGTAAAAAGAAAACCTCATCACGAAAGTTCTTTCCCGGCTATATCCTGGTTCAGATGGAATTGAGCGACGATACCTGGCACGTCGTTAAAGAAACTCCGAAAATTACCGGTTTCGTCGGTGGAAGCATCAATCCGCCGCCGGTGAGTGATGAGGAGGTTCGGGCGATCACGCAGCAAATGGAAGAGGGCGCGATCAAACCCAAGCCTCGGGTTTTGTTCTCCGTGGGTGAGAATGTGAAAGTTGTTGATGGTCCCTTTGCTGATTTTAATGGCGTTGTCGAAGAAGTGAAGCCGGACAAGGGCAAGCTCAGGGTTTTGATTAGCATATTTGGGCGAGCAACACCCGTGGAGCTTGAGTTCGTGCAGGTGGAACGCAACTAAACCGAAGGATAGGTTGTAATGGCTAAGAAAGTCATTGGCGAGATCAAATTGCAAATTCCGGCTGGTCAGGCAAATCCGAGCCCGCCTGTGGGCCCCGCGCTTGGTCAGCGCGGCGTCAATATCATGGAGTTTTGCAAGGCGTTTAACGCCGCTACGCAGGCCCAGCAAGGGATGATCACACCGGTGATTATTACGGTCTATGCTGATCGGTCATTTACGTTTGTTACCAAGACGCCGCCCGCTTCAGTGTTGCTTAAGAAGGCCGCTGGTCTAGAAAAGGGGTCGTCAGAGCCGGGCAAAACGAAGGCAGGTAGAGTCACTCGTGCTCAGGTCAGACAAATCGCCGAATTAAAGTTTAAAGATCTTACCGCGAAAGATTTGGCAGCCGCGGAAAAATCCATTGAAGGCACGGCCCGAAGCTTGGGTTTGGAAGTCGAAGGTTAAAATTTTACCGGGACATTGAGTTGTCGATGTCCACTTGCATGCGACTCGCGCTATTTGAATAGATTAGAGGAAGTTATGAGTGGAAAAGGTTATCGAAACGCACTCGCCAAGGTCGATCGCAATCAACGTTATTTGCTGGAAGAGAGCCTGCGCCTCGCCAAGGAAACGGCGCGCGCAAAGTTCGACGAGACTGTGGAGCTGTGCATTCGCTTGGGTGTCGATCCGCGCCAGGCGGACCAGAACATCCGCGGCACGGTGACGTTGCCGCACGGGATGGGCAAAGCTGTGCGTGTTCTCGCATTCGCGAAGGGGGATAAGGAGAAGGAGGCGCAGGACGCGGGGGCCGATTTTGTCGGGAGCGACGAGCTGATCAAGAAAATCAGCGAAGGATGGTTGGAATTCGACAAGGCCGTCGCCACGCCCGACATGATGGCTGCAGTGGGCCGTATCGGCAAGGTTCTCGGTCCGCGCGGGCTCATGCCCAATCCAAAGACCGGGACCGTCAGCATGGATATCGGCAAAGCCGTCAAGGAGATCAAAGCCGGTAAATTGGAATATCGCGTTGACAAAGCCGGAATCGTTCATGTGCCCGTCGGTAAAGCCTCGTTCGGGCCTGATCAGCTGATCGAAAACGCACGGGCCGTGCTCATGTCCGTTCTGCGCGCCAAACCTGCATCCGCCAAGGGCAACTACGTCAGGGGCGTGACCGTGACGACTACGATGGGGCCAGGGATCAAAATCGATCTAACCCAGATCAGAGCGATGGCCGCCTAGTAAAAACGCAAGCGTTCGATTCGAATAACGCCCCCTGGGCGTTCAGGAGTTTGGAATGTCGGAAATGGAAGTTGTCCGTGCCAGTCATGGCGAGAAAGCCGAAACGGTTGCCGCCATACATCAGCGGCTCAAATCGGCCAAGATGGCCATTGTTACTGAGTATCGCGGTCTAAGTGTGGCGCAAATCACTCGACTACGGCGCGAGATTCGCCAGGCATCGGGCGAGTACCAGGTGATTAAGAACACGTTAGTCCGTCGTGCGCTGGGAAATACCGTCTTTGGCGACCTCGAAAAATTGCTCGAGGGTCCCAACGGCTGGGTCTTCGCTTATGACGACCCGGTGGTGCTGTCCAAGGCGCTGATCAAATTCGCCGACGATAACGACAAGCTCAGAATCAAGGGCGGAGTGTTCGAGGGAAAATTCATGGACACCGCCGGCGTCAAGATCTTGTCTCAGATGCCGAGCAAGCCCGAGCTCCAGGCCAGATTGTTGGCGATGATCAACGCGCCGGCGACACAGCTTGTCCGCTTGATTCAGGAACCGGGAGCCCGGGTCGTGAGATTGATGGAGTCCCTTCGTAAGACAAAGGCCGAGTAACACCAACAAATTCAAACAATTTAAAAAGGGGGATTTATGGAAGGCGTATCGAAAGAACAAGTGAAGGACTTTATTAAGAACATGACGCTGATGGATGCTGCTGCGCTGGTCAAGGAACTCGAGGCGGAATTGGGTGTGAGTGCGGCGGCGCCGGTTGCGGTGGCTGCGGCGGCGGGGCCCGCGGCGGCTGTTGAAGAGAAGACCGAATTCAATGTCATTCTGGCCGAAGTCGGCGAGAAGAAGATTCAGGTCATCAAGGTTGTTCGCGAGCTCACGGGTCTCGGGTTGAAGGAAGCAAAGGATCTCGTCGATGGTGCGCCTAAGCCGGTTAAGGAAGCGGTCGCCAAGGCCGAGGCCGAGACGATCAAGAAAAAGCTCGAGGAGCAGGGCGCCAAAGTCGAGATCAAGTAAATCGATCAGCGGCAGTCCTGTCGGTTTTTTATTTCTGGATCGTTGACCGAAAGTTCGACAAGGGAGTACGCATGGCGTTTCAAGTTGCCAATAATCTCAGGTTTCGACGGAGCTTCGGGAGAATCAGAAAAATCATCGATCTACCTTACTTAATTGAAATTCAGAAAAATTCGTACGAGCTCTTTCTGCAAAAGGACGCCGCTCCGGCGGAGCGGCAGAATATGGGTTTGCAGGAGGTTTTTAGGTCGGTTTTCCCCATCAAGGATTTCAACGAAACGTCGTCATTGGAGTTTGTCAGCTATTCTCTCGGCGAACCCAAGTACGACGTCGAGGAGTGTCATCAACGCGGCATGACCTACGCCGCGCCGTTGAAGGTTACCGTGCAGCTGGTGCTCTGGGACGTGGATCCCCATACCGGCTCGCGCAGTATCAAAAACGTCAAGGAGCAGGAAGTCTACTTCGGTGAAATTCCGCTGATGACCATCAACGGCACTTTCATGATCAACGGCACCGAGCGTGTGATCGTCAGTCAGTTGCACCGCTCGCCTGGAGTATTTTTCGAGCATGACAAGGGAAAAACTCACGCCAGCGGCAAGCTGCTGTATTCCGCGCGCGTGATACCCTACCGCGGCTCTTGGGTGGATCTCGAATTCGATCCCCGTGATATTATCTATGTGCGCATTGACCGACGGCGAAAGTTTCACGCGACCGTGCTCTTGCGCGCGCTCGGCATGACATCGGAAGATCTGCTCAATTACTATTATCGGAGCGACGCGATCGTTTTCGACGGTCGCAAACCGGCTTTGGTATTCAATCCGGCTCAACTTTTGGGCGCTAAAGTGAGCGCCGATGTGCGCGACCCGAAGTCCAACGACATCATCGTCAAGGAAGGCAAAAAGTTCACCCGGCCGATCCTCCGGCAGATGGAAGCGGCCAAGGTGAAGCATGTGCCGGTGGCATGGGAGGACATACTGGGGCGAGTCGCGGCCCACGATATCGTGGATCCGCAGAGCAAACAGGCGATCGTTGAGTGCAACCAGGAAATCACACAAGAAAAACTGGACTTGATGCGCGAGAAAGGCATTCATCAGATCGAAGTGCTTTTCATCGATGAGTCCAGCGTCGGGCCTTACTTGCGAAATACTCTATTGCAGGACCGCATCAAGGCCCCTCAAGACGCGATTTTGGAGATCTACCGTAGGCTTCGTCCGGGCGATCCACCGACGGTGGAATCGGCGACGAATTTTTTCAATAACCTGTTCTTCAACCCGGATCGTTACGATCTGTCAAAGGTTGGCCGACTCAAACTCAACCACCGGCTGAAGTTGAATATTCCTCTTGAGCAGGGAACCTTGCGCAAGGAGGATATTCTGGAGGTTGTGCGCTATCTGATGGAGCTCAAGAACGGCAACGGCTCGGTGGATGATATCGATCACCTCGGCAACCGCCGCGTGCGCGCGGTGGGGGAGCTGGTCGAAAACCATTTCCGTGTGGGCCTGGTGCGCATGGAGCGGGCGATCAAAGAAAAGATGAGTCTCCAGGATATCGAAACTTTAATGCCGCAGGAGCTGATTAACTATAAGCCCGTTTCGGCGGCGCTCAAGGAATTTTTTGGATCGAGCCAGCTTTCCCAGTTCATGGACCAGACGAATCCGCTTTCTGAAATCACCCACAAGCGGCGCTTGTCAGCGCTGGGACCGGGCGGATTGACTCGCGAACGCGCGGGCTTCGAGGTGCGCGACGTCCATCCCACGCACTATGGACGGGTTTGTCCGATCGAAACGCCGGAAGGACCGAATATCGGGTTGATCGCATCGCTCACTACTTACGCGCGCGTCAATGACTTCGGTTTCATCGAGACGCCTTATCGCGAGGTGGAAAATGGCCGGGTGTCTGACCGCATCCGTTATCTCTCGGCCCTCGAAGAGGAAGATCACGTCATTGCCCAAGCGAACGCTCCGATTGATGGTCGGGGTAATTTTACCCTTGACTTGGTTTCGGCGCGCAAGGGCGGCGAGTTCGTAATGGCGCGCCCTGAAGAAGTGAATTTCATGGACGTCTCGCCCAATCAGCTGGTCAGCGTGGCGGCTTCTTTGATTCCATTTCTGGAAAACGACGACGCTAATCGCGCTCTGATGGGTTCGAATATGCAACGCCAGGCGGTGCCTTTGCTTCGAACCGAAGCGCCATTTGTCGGAACCGGCATGGAAAAAACCGTGGCGCGCGATTCCGGCGTCACCATTGTGGCGCGGCGCGACGGCGTGGTGGAGAGCGTGGATTCGACGCGCATCGTGATCAAGGCGGACAAGCCGTCCGGAGCGCGGGACACGGGCGTCGATATTTACAATTTGATCAAGTATCAACGCTCGAACCAAAATACTTGCATCAATCAGCGCCCGATCGTTGTAGTCGGCGATCAAGTCAATGCCGGGGATGTGGTGGCCGATGGGCCATCGACTGAGATGGGCGAGCTGGCGCTCGGGCGTAACGTTGTTGTTGCTCTGATGCCTTGGGGTGGTTACAACTTTGAAGATTCGATTCTCATCAGCGAACGGGTAGTCAAGGAAGATATTTACACTTCGATTCACATCGAAGAGTTTGAATGCGTCTCGCGCGACACGAAACTCGGTCCCGAAGAAATCACCCGTGATATTCCGAACGTCGGCGATGAGGCGCTGACGGATCTCGACGAAAGCGGCATCATCCGCATCGGCGCTGAGGTTAAGCCGGGTCACATCCTCGTCGGCAAAATCACCCCCAAGGGTGAAACACAACTATCGCCCGAAGAGAAGCTCCTGCGCGCGATTTTCGGCGAGAAGGCAGGG
This sequence comes from uncultured Pseudomonadota bacterium, assembly GCA_946478635.1. Next base: position 2,838 of record CAMLCX010000144.1, on the reverse strand, counting down.
GAAGTGCGCGATACGTCCCTACGAGTGCCTCCGGGAGTCGAGGGCACGGTTATCAATGTGCGGATTTTTTCGCGTAAGGGTTTGGGCAAGGATGAGCGCAGTAAAACGATCGAGGAAGACGAGATCGTCCGGCTCAGAAAAGATCAGCACGACGAGATCCGTATTTTACAGGACGGCGCTCTGCGGCGTCTGAAGAAACTTTTGGCGGGGCGGCGCTTGGCCAGCCGGATCAGCGACGACAGCCGCAAGGTATTGCTTAACAAGGGCCAAGAGTTGACCGAGGAAGATCTCGAGCAGCTGCCGATGCCCTATTGGAGCGAAATCCGCGTCGACAATGAATCCGTGGAAAACGAGCTTGGCCGCATCATCGAAAGCACGACGAGTCAGGTTAATCTCATCAAGCGGAGTTTCGAAGACAAGATCGAGAAGTTGAAAGGCGGCGATGAGCTCCCTCCCGGCGTTATCAAGATGGTCAAGGTTTTTGTCGCGATCAAGCGAAAGCTTCAAGTCGGTGACAAGATGGCCGGCCGGCACGGCAACAAAGGCGTAATTTCGCGAATTTTGCCTGAAGAAGATATGCCCTATCTCGAAGATGGGACGCCGGTTGACGTGGTGTTGAATCCTCTTGGCGTTCCCTCTCGGATGAATGTCGGCCAGATTCTCGAAGCGCATCTCGGCTGGGCGGCACGAAGTTTGGGGCAGCAAATCGATGAGATGCTGCGCACCCACGCCGGTGACGGCGATAATTTGCGGCGGCGCCTGAAAGAATATCTGAGCACGCGGGAAGCCAATGAGCTGATCGATGGCGCTAAGGAGAGTGAAATTCTAAAGCTTGCCGAAAAGTACCGCGAGGGCGTGCATATTGCGTCGCCGGTATTCGACGGCGCGGCGGAAGAGGAAATTTTCAATTTGTTCAAGAAAGCCGGCCTGCCGGCGACCGGACAGGTTACCCTTTACGACGGCCGAACCGGCGAGCCCTTTGACGGAAAGGTGACGGTTGGCGTCATGTACATCATGAAGTTGCATCACCTGGTCGACGACAAGATTCACGCGCGTTCGACCGGTCCGTACTCTCTGGTCACCCAGCAGCCGCTGGGCGGCAAGGCGCAGTTCGGCGGACAGCGGTTGGGCGAGATGGAGGTCTGGGCCCTCGAGGCGTACGGCGCGGCGTATACGCTGCAGGAAATGCTCACGGTTAAATCGGATGACGTGGTTGGTCGGACGCGCATGTACGAGGCGATCGTCAAAGGCGATAACCTGCTGGAGCCCGGTTTGCCCGAATCTTTTAACGTTATGGTGAAGGAGCTCCAGAGCTTGGGCTTGGACGTGGAGTTGGTTGAGGAAAAGTAGCCAAATCCGATAAGGATTGTGTGGCTCAAATTGGAGGTCGTGCCTTATGGAAGACTTATTTAATTTATTCGAGAAACCGAAGAATCCGCTCAGTTTTAATGCGATTAAAGTTTCTGTTGCTTCACCGGAGAAAATTCGTTCTTGGTCGCACGGCGAAGTCAAAAAACCGGAAACAATCAACTATCGGACGTTCAAGCCGGAACGGGACGGTTTATTCTGCGCCAAAATTTTTGGACCGACCAAAGATTACGAATGTAATTGCGGCAAGTATAAGCGCATGCGCCATCGCGGCGTAGTCTGCGAGAAGTGCGGCGTCGAAGTCATCCAATCGAAGGTCCGCCGCGAGCGTATGGGCCATATCGAGCTCGCGACTCCCGTGGTGCACATTTGGTTTCTCAAGAGCCTGCCGAGCCGCATCGGTGCGCTGCTCGATATGTCGCTCAAGGATATCGAGAAAGTTCTTTACTTCGAGTCTTATATCGTTATCGATCCGGGAGAAACTCCGCTTCAATACAAGGAGCTTTTGACTGAAGCGCGTTTTCGCAAAGTCGTTGAAGAGTTCGGCGGCAAGTTCGTGGCCGAGATGGGCGCCGAGGCGATTCGCAAATTGCTCAAAGCGATCGATGTGCCGAAACTCTCCGAAGATCTGCGCCAGGAAATGCGCGATGCCAATTCGGAAGTGCGCCGCAAAAAAATGGCCAAGCGCTTGAAAGTCATCAATGCCTTTAGGACTTCGGGCAATCGCCCGGAGTGGATGGTCATGGAAGTTGTTCCGGTCATTCCGCCAGATCTGCGTCCATTGGTGCCGCTCGATGGCGGGCGTTTCGCGACCTCAGATTTAAACGACCTCTACCGCCGCGTGATCAACCGCAACAATCGGCTCAAACGGTTGATGGAGTTGAGCGCGCCGGACATGATTATCCGGAATGAAAAGCGCATGTTGCAGGAAGCGGTCGATGCACTGTTCGATAACGGCCGTCGCGGTCGCGCGATCACGGGTCAAAACCGCCGGCCATTAAAATCCCTAAGCGACATGCTCAAAGGCAAGACCGGCCGTTTCCGGCAGAATCTCCTCGGCAAGCGCGTCGATTATTCGGGGCGTTCGGTCATCGTCGTTGGCCCAGAGCTCCGTCTGCATCAGTGCGGACTGCCGAAAAAGATGGCCCTCGAGCTATTCAAGCCGTTCATTTACAACAAGCTCGAAGAGCGCGGACACGTGACGACCATTAAAAGCGCGAAGAAAATGGTCGAGCGCGAGCTTCCGGAAGTCTGGGATATTCTCGACGAAGTGATTCGCGAGCACCCGGTATTGCTGAACCGCGCACCAACGCTTCATCGGCTCGGCATTCAGGCGTTCGAACCGATTTTGATTGAGGGTAAGGCGATTCAGCTTCACCCGCTCGTTTGTGCCGCGTACAACGCCGATTTTGACGGCGACCAGATGGCCGTGCACGTACCGCTCTCCGTCGAGGCTCAAGTCGAAGCGCG
>CAMLCX010000143.1 GCA_946478635.1 uncultured Pseudomonadota bacterium | reverse complement strand
AAATTGTTCAGTGCATTAAGATATGAGCGACGATTTCGAATAGGACGATCCCCAGTGTTAAAACCGACGCCGTGAGTACGATCGATGTCCTGCGTTTTTCCAAAATTGTCATCGTTTTGAGATGTTCAGGGACTTTGGATTCTAGTCTGAGCGCGCGGGCCCGCCTTAAAGTATAGAGATTAGCGAGAGCGGCCAGCGTCGTGAGCACCAGAATGGGCACGCGGACGATGCTTTGGTCGAGAAAAGTGAGCGCGCCCGCGAGCCCGAAGAGCCCGCTGATTCCAAGCGCCACAGCCAGCGGACCGATCAGGGTCGCGACTGCGCATGGGGCACCCAGGATTCCAAAAACGATCGCGCCAACACTGGTGGTCTGATTTCCGTCGGTTGCTATCTCGTCGTTGACCAAGGGTGTGGTCGTGTCGCCATGGAGCCGATAAGCCGTCACCGGCTCGCGAAATCCTTTGAGCGCAACTTGTTCGGCCTTGGCGTCGGGAAAATCTCCGGCATGTCTGGTGAAACTCTCCTGATCGGCGAGGATCTCTCCGGCGCTTGCCTTGCCTTGCAGGCGCGCCGCGAGATTGACCACGTCGCCGATCGCCGTGAAATCTTTGTTGTCATCTGAACCCAGCCGGCCGACCCGAGCATGCCCGGTGGCGATCCCCACGGAAGCTTTCAGCGGCAGCTCCAGCCGCGCCCCCAGGCTTTTGAGCCCGGCGTCAAGCTCCGTCGCGGCGATGATCGCCCGGCGCGCATGATCGTCTTGCCGAATCGGCACATTGAAAAGCGCCATCACCGCGTCGCCGACGTATTTATCGATGAAGGCGCCGTGTTTCACCAATACGTCGGTGGCCATCCGCAAAAAAGCGTCCACGACTTCGTGAGTTTTCTCCGCGCCGAGTTCTTGGGTGAGCTCGGTGAATGATGAGAGGTCGGCGAAGAGTACGGTGATCTCCACCATGCGTCCTTCTTCGACGTGGGTGCTGCACCGCGTGCAGATATTCGGATTGCGCGGGCTCCGCTTGATGCCGAAGGTGCGATAGACGACGCTGGCCATTCCGGAAAGCAAGGTGCCGCAAATACCGCATTGCGCGGCCAGATGAGGCTTGGTCGTCGCGTGCATAATATTACCACTAACGTAGCGTTCGCCGCGCTGTCAATGTGATTGCATTCCCGTTTCAAATACAGGAATAATGCGGCGATCCTCAGGAGGTCACTGGCAATGCCGGAACACTACCACGATGAGAACGATTTGAAATTGATGCGCGAAATGCGCAAACTCGCGCCGGACGATTTTAACGCGTGGCTCGGGCTCAACAATATCGTCGGCCGCGACAACGGCGCAATTCCGAAAAAATACCGCGAGTTAATCGCCATCGCCGTTTCCGCCACGACGCAATGTCCCTACTGCATGGAAGCCCATGCGAAAGCGGCGCACGCCGCCGGCGCGACGCGCGAGGAAGTCGTCGAAGCGTCGCTGATCGCCGCGGCTTTGCGCGCGGGAGCGGCGGCCACGCATGGGACGATGGCGCTCAAATTTTTCGATAAGCAAGGCGAGCTGAAGAAAGAGTAGCAAACTGGTTCTCCATTCAACGCTGCGCATCATTCTGACAGGCGTCATCCTCATGCCGCTTTTTTCCTGCGCCGGAACGCCGCCGAATAATCTCGGAGTCAAAGATTCCCGGTTGGCGCCTTGCCCGGCAACGCCGAACTGTGTTTCGAGCGATGATCCGGATGCGGCGCATTCCATTGCATCCTTTGAGATCGTAGCGCCGGCGCGGGAGGCGTGGCGCGCTGTGCGTTCAATAGTCGCAGATTGGCCGCGGACCAGAATCATCACTGAAACCAATCAGTATCTTCACGCCGAGTGCAGCAGCGCGGTTTTCGGCTTTGTCGACGATCTCGAGCTCCACTTGCGCCCGGCGCAAGGTCGAATCGCGGTGCGCTCGGCGGCGCGCCTCGGGCACAGCGATTTTGGCGTCAATCGCCGGCGAGTCGAGAGGCTGCGCCGGTCGCTCGCGCAACGGGGCGTGATCCGGTGAGTCGCATGGCGCCTACTACGATGACAACATTTCTTGACGAATGCTGATGCTTCAGAACGTATTGTCAGACGACGCTTTCCTTAACATTTGCCTGCGGCTGATCGGTTCTCTGCTCGTTGGCGGCATGATCGGACTGGAGCGAAGTTACCACGGTAGGCCGGCGGGCTTTCGCACGCACTCATTGGTTTGCCTGTCGACCAGCCTGCTGATGCTCGTGACGGTTTACGAAACGCGCTGGTTCCCCGAAGTGGCCCAAGGAAGAATCTCCCTCGATCCGACGCGCATGGCCCAGGGAATCATGACCGGCATCGGCTTTCTTGGCGCCGGCACGATCATACGGGAAGGGTTATCCGTACGCGGTCTTACGACGGCCGCGTCGATCTGGATTACCGCGGCTATCGGCATTCTGATCGGCATCGGGTTTTATCTACCCGCGGTGATCGGCACCTTGCTGACGCTGGTGACGCTCTCGGTCTTCCGTTGGATCGAGAATTATATTCCAACCTGGTTTTACGCTCGTCTGATGGTGCGCTTCGCGCGCGATCAGATGATGCCCGAGGTGGAAGTGCGCCGCATGCTGGCGGATCACGGGTTTTCAATCGCAAACTTGAATTACCGGCTTGACGGCAGCGCGGGTTTTTTTGAATACCGCATGATGATTGCTACGCAGCGGTCAGCCAACGCAGGCAGGCTCAAAGACACGCTGAACCGGCTCGAATCGGTCAAGGAATACCAGCTCTCGCCCACGGGAGATTAGCGTGGTGCGGAAAAATTCAGGTCGTTTTTTGCCCAAGCTTGCCGGGAACGTAGAATGGATCGGCTCAACGTCGGTTCGCCATGCGCGACAGTGAGGCGACCGTCGATACCTATCGGCCCCATCAAGTTAAAAGTTCCGGCCAAAGTTTATGCTGAGCTATGACGTCGTCGAATGGGGCAAGGTGCTCGAGAAAATCGAGCGCGAAACGCCGAAGCCGCAGGGCACGGAGGTGCTCGTGCGGCTGAAATATTGCGGCGTGTGCCACAGCGACGTGCACATCCGCGACGGCTACTTTGATTTGGGCGGCGGCAAACGCTTGCAAATGAGCGAGCGTGGCATGCATCCGCCGGTAACGCTCGGGCACGAACCGTTCGGCACGGTAATTGACGCCGGGCCGGAGGCACTTGATGCGCCAATCGGCGCCGACCGTCTGGTTTATCCATGGACAGGCTGCGGCGCGTGCCCGCGCTGTCGCGAAGGTCTGGATAATTATTGCATGACGCCGAACATGATCGGCATTCAGCGTCCCGGCGGTTACGCCGATCATTTGATCGTGCCCCATCCGCGCTATCTGATCGACGCGGGGGGCATGGATCCGGCATGGGCGGCGACGCTATCCTGCTCAGGTTTGTCGGCATATTCCGCGGTGTCTAAACTCAACCCGATTCCCAGTAGCGAGTGGGTTGCCGTCATGGGCGCCGGCGGTCTCGGCCTTGCGGCGATTGGCATGCTGCGCGCGTTGGGTCACGATAGGATCGTCGCGCTCGATATCGACGATGCGAAACTGCCGGCGGCCGTTGCAGCGGGCGCGGCGGCGACACTTAACGCGCGAGCCGTCGATGCGGCGCGGAATCTACAACGAATCGCCGAGGGCGGGCTCTACGGCGCTGTTGATTTTGTTGGCAGTGACGCAACGGCGCAGCTGGCACTCGGCGGGTTGCGCAAAGGAGGCAGGGTGATACTGGTCGGTCTGTTCGGCGGGGAGATTCCACTCTCCATCGGCGCGACGATATTGCGTGCGATCACGGTGCGCGGCTCGCACCTTGGCAGTGTCGACGAACTCAAAGAAGTCGTCGCCCTCGCGCGCTCCGGGAAAGTCAGGCCGATCCCGATGACGACCCGGCCGCTTTCGCAAGTGAGCCGAACGCTTGATGAGTTGAAAGCAGGAAGAATTATTGGAAGAGTCGTCGCGCGGATCTAGGCGGACGCGAACTACGGACCTGACCATGCACCGAATTCTTCAATGGGTTATGGCGGTAATCAAGCCTAATTGGAACTTTGCCGCCGAAAGAAATTCATCCGCGATGCGGAATATACGAATAAGCGTACTGTCGACGGGGACAGTTTTGCTGAATGGCCATGATTCCACCGTCGCGGAGGTGCGAAGATCCGTGGAAAACGCAGAACCCAGAAGCAACACCATCTGGTACTACCGCGAAAGCGGCGAGGGTGAACCTCCACAGCAGGCGATCGAGGTTTTTAAAATTATCGTTGAGAACAAGCTTCCGGTCAGCCTCTCAACCAAACCGGATTTTTCCGACTACGTCGACGAAAAAGGACAATCCCGCCCGAGAGATTAGAGACCCTCCTAATCGCTGGAATTTGAGTGAGGCGCGTGTGGTGGAAGGTCAATCCTGGCTTCCGTTTATTCACGCTGCGAAAAATTCTATAACAAGAAAACCTTATGCCCGACGGCAAATCAAAATCCTGGCTCTTCTTAACTCTCGCCGCGGCAGCCATGCTGATGGTGACCATGGGAGTGCGCCAGACGCAGGGCTTGTTTCTTTTTCCGATCGCCGGTTCGACCGGTGTTGGCATCGCCGTCGTTAGTTTCTCCATGGCCATCGGCCAGTTCGTCTGGGGCGCGATGCAACCGGTCGCCGGCGCGTTGGCGGATCGTTTCGGCGCCGCGCGCGTTTTGCTCGGCGGAGTTCTCGTTCTTGCGCTCGGCACCGCGCTGACGCCGCTGCTGACGTCGAGTTTCGGCTTGGTCGTCACGATCGGTATTCTTAGCGCGGCGGGCTCAGGCGCCGGCAGCTTTTCGGTGTTGATCGGGTCTCTGGCGCGGCGCTTGCCGCAACAGCAGCGTGGCACAGCGGCGGGAATCATCACCGCGGGCGGTTCGTTTGGGCAATTCGTTTTCGCGCCCATCGCGCAAAAGTTGATTGCCGCGTCCGGATGGGTTGCCGCGATGTGGTCGCTCGCCGCGATGACGCTCCTCGCTCTGCCGCTGGTGCGACCGATCGGCGGGCACACGACAGGGGACGGCGTACTGGAGTTAAGCCGTGACGGCGGCATCCGGTTTGCGCTTAGAAATGCATTTCGCGACCGAAGCTATTTGCTTTTGCACGGTAGTTTTTTGACCTGCGGATTTCACATCGCATTTCTGGTGACCCATCTGCCCGGTGAAGTCGATCTTTGCGGTTTGCCCGCGTCGGTAGCGAGCTGGTCATTGGCGATCATCGGTCTTGCGAATATCGCCGGGAGCTTCGCCGCCGGTTGGCTCCTGAGCCGGTTTCGCGGTAAGGATGTGCTTTTTTGGATGTACAGCTCGCGCACGATGCTGATTCTGCTCTATCTCGCGGCGCCGAAAGCGGAGTGGACCTTTTATCTTCTTGCCGTGGGTTTGGGGTTCTCATGGTTGGGCACGGCGCCGCCGACCGCCGGGGTTGTCGGCAAGCTATTCGGCATGCGCTACCTCGCGACGCTTTACGGCATGACCATGTTATCGCACCAGATCGGCGGCTTTTTCGGCGCCTGGTTGGGCGGCCTGGCTTTTAGTCACTCGGGGAATTATTTGTGGATGTGGTATGCCGATGCGCTGTTCGCGATGATCGCGGCTTTCCTCAATTTGCCGATCCGGGAAGCGCGAGTCGTTCGCGGAGCTGTGCCGGTTTGAGTTGCGCGGTTCGTCCGGTGGGCTGGGCGCGAGGTTATCTTCGGGGGTAAGTTTGGATACAGTGTTTCGCTCCAAAGTCGACTTCTGGCTTGTCGGCGTAGTCGTCGGTATTCCCGTGCTGGTTATCGAATTTTTGCTCGAAGATGTCGGTATCGATGACCATAGCGCGGATCTGCTTGCAATTGTGCTTGTCGTGGTCGTGCTGGCATTTTTTTTATGGCTGTATCTGAGCACTCGATACACGATCACATCGCAGTCTCTCCTAGTTAAATCGGGACCGTTTTCATGGATCGTGCCGCTGCGAGAGATTACTGCGATTGAACCGACGCGCAATGCGGCATCCAGCCCTGCGCTGTCTTTGGACCGGCTGCTGATCCGCTACGGCGGCGGGGATGAACTAATGATCTCGCCCTCGGACAAGGCCGGTTTTATGACCGCGATCAAGCAGCGTTTGAAGACCTGAACCAGCGCCTCCCGCAACCGTTGGTTACAGCGCGTAAACCAAAAGTTCCAGCCGTGCCGCAGACGAACCCCGCCGGTTGATTATTTTGCCGCGAAATTCACACCTCGATCGAACACTGCATTGTAGAAGCGGCTGGTATCGGTATTGCTTTATACCCCGTCCAACCGCGAGCTTATGTCGAGCGGGTTCCGGTCACTCTGTTGCGGAGTAAGTGTGAACAGGAGATCTATCCCATGATTCACGATTCGCGTGCGCCGGGCGATCAGCTATCTATGCGCGGGCAAGTTCCAGCAAGTACGCGAGGGGTTTATCCCGCCATGTTGATCGGAACCTACACGCCCTCGGCTGTGGAATATCTGCCGTACGATCCTGAGTCGCCGCGGGTTGCCGCCCGGATTGCAAAACTCATCGTTCGGTCGGGTTGCCCATTAGAAGTCGAACATATCGGCAGCACCGCCGTTCCCGGCTGTTGGGGAAAAGGGATTATTGATTTACTGGTAGTTTACACGCCGGGCTGTCTTGAAGAAGCGCGAAATACCTTGGACGGTCTTGGATTCCAGAGGCAAAAGGGTCACGAGCCGTTCCCCGAGTCGCGCCCGATGCGCGTAGGCAGCGTGAGATACCTCGGTCGGACTTACAGAACCCATGCCCATGTGATCGAAGCCGGATCCAGCGAAGCGCGCGACCTTGTGAGATTTCGAGATTTGCTGCGCCACAATATCGATTTGCGTTGCCGCTATGAGGCGGAGAAGCGCACCCTTCTCGCGCGCGGTATCACCAAGGGCACTGAATACTCCAACGCCAAAGGCGACTTCATTCGCAGCGCCCTGACCGCCAGCGGGCCGGATCTGCACGTCCCACCCCCAATTGGCACCGCGCGCTAAATCGAGCGGGCTATCAAGCTTGTCTCCAAGGGAGGTGGGACGTTGTGAATCCAGGCACGTTGTGACATAAAAAAGTGTGCCCTTCTCTAAACTTGGACTCTCACCGAAAGTTGTCGACGGCGTGCGCGCCGCCGGCTATGCCGAACCCACAGCGATTCAGCTACGCGCCATCCCGTTGATCCTCGAGGGCCGGGACCTTATCGGCTCGGCTCAGACCGGCACGGGTAAGACCGCGGCTTTTGCCCTTCCAATGATTTCAAAATTGGCGCAGCGCGGCCGTCTGCGCGCCCTGGTGCTCGAGCCGACGCGGGAGCTCGCCGCGCAGGTGGAAACCGCGATTCGCGACTATGCGCGTTTCACCAACCTGCGCATGGTTGTGCTGTACGGTGGAACCGGTTACGGCCGTCAGGATCAAGCGTTACGACAGGGGACGGATATTGTAGTTGCGACGCCAGGCCGGCTGCTCGATCAGCTGCAGCGGCGTACGCTCAAGCTCGACCAGGTCGAGCTGCTCGTGCTGGATGAAGCGGATCGCATGTTGGACATGGGGTTTTTGCCCGACGTGCGCAAGATCGTCGAGCGCTGCCCGCGCACGCGTCAGACCATGCTGTTCTCGGCGACCATTCCACCGGAGATCGAGCAACTGAGTAAGTGGGCTATGCGCAATCCGGAAACCATCGAAATCGGCCTACGCCGCTCGCCCGCCGAAAATGTCACCCATGCGCTCTATCCCGTGGACGTCGGTCAGAAGCAGGATCTCCTGGAAGAATTATTGCGGCGCACCGATTACGATCAGGTGCTGATTTTCTGTCGCACCAAAAATGGCGCTGACCGGGTGGCGCGCAAACTCAATCAGAAGGGCCATGCCGTGGCCGTGCTCCACTCGAGCCGAACACAGCGTGAGCGGGAAGAGGCGCTCAACGGATTTCGCAATGGCAGGTACGAAGTCATGGTGGCCACCGATATTGCAGCCCGCGGCATTGACGTCGAACAGATCAGTCACGTGATCAACTTTGACGTCCCGCACCATCCCGAGGACTACGTTCATCGCATCGGCCGCACCGGGCGGGCGCAAAGCGTCGGCGACGCCTTCACGATCATGACGGCCGAGGACCTGCAAGAAGTGGCGTCCATCGAGCACTTTATTGGCCAGAAAATTCCACGGGTAAAACTCGAAGAATTTAATTACGCCTACAGTCGCTTGCTTGATCCCAATCCCAAGCCGATTCTCGGCGGGCGTTCGGCAGGGCGGCGTTCCTACGGCGCCGGCCGGCGGCGCTGGTAGAGCCGCTGCCGCATAAAAAACTTTCTACAGTTGACGGGGCATTTCGTGCAATTGTTGCAGCCCCGCGCTGAACCTCCGATCCAAATCCTCGCAAGAAAGACCGATTCCGTGAGCAAACTTGATCTGGAAGCTTTTGCGCTAGATGCAGCGGACGCGATCATCGCGGCCGGAGCCGATGGTAAAATCATCTTTTGGAATTCTGCGGCAACCCGAATTTTTGGATTTTCCGCCGAAGAGGCGCTCGGTCAGTCGCTGGACCTGATTATCCCGGAGCGGTTTCGCCTGCGGCACTGGGAAGGTTATCGCCAGGTGATGGCGACGGGAAAGACAAAGTATCAGTCAGAGGTGCTGCGGGTGCCGGCACAACAGCGCGACGGCAAACCATTGTCGATCGCTTTTACCGTTACGCTGCTCGAGGCGCCGGCCGGCGGACGGGTCATCGCGGCCATCGTCAGAGACGAGACCGCGCGCTGGAACGAAGAACGTGAGCTGCGCAAACGGCTCGCCGAATTGGAACAGCGGCTCAAGTGACGGGCGGTGCCGGCTTCTTACGCGAGACAAAGCCCATCGCTTGACGTGCCTCAAATCACTGAGTGAAAAGTTTTTTGATCTGCGCGACGACTTCGGCCGGCTGAACCATCACTTCTTTCGCCATCCCCTGGAGTTTTTCTCCTGTCAGCGGCGTAACCTCAATGCGCATCTTTTTAGCTTCAGCGACGAGTTCGGGATCTTTGGCCGCCTTTTCATAAGCGGTGCGCAGAACGGCGACCCGGTCTGCGGGAGTTCCCGGCGGCGCCATCAGCGGCCGGGCCCACTCACCGCCTTGGAGCATCGCTTCGGCGGTGCGGCGTTTGGTTGCCGGTGTCTTAAACTCGTCCATCAACTCATAAATGGTCGGTGCATCGGCAACATGCGGCGATCTCTGGCGGCCGCTCTGAGCTAGAAAGCGCACGAATTTTGACTTCAGCCAGGTGAGAAAGGGTTCGCGTCCGTAATAGGTGGAGATCGTCAGCCCCATGCAAGCAACCTCGCCGCGTTCGAGGGCGATGGCGATCTCGCTGCTGCCGGGATAGCCGGTGACATGTTGGATTTTCGCGTCGATCGTTTCTTCCAGAATCTTCGACATGACGTAGTCGGAGCTGCCCACGCCGGTCGATCCGCACTTGGGTGTCATTTTCTGCCTGACCACCTCACTCATGGATTTAAACGGCGCGTCGCTCCGCGAAAAAAGGATCATGTCGTCGTTTTCCAAAGATCCGATCCATTGAAACTTTGGCAAATCGAATTGCACTTCCTTTTGCCCGGAAAGCTGGCTGAGATAGAAGTTGTTGTGCGGCGCGAGCAGTGTCAAGCCATCGGGTTTTGCCACTCCCCAGACGTAGTTTGCCGCAGTGACGGAACCGGCGCCCGGCATGTTTTGCACGACGATGTCCGGGTTCCCCGGAATGTACTTACCGGCGTAGCGGGCGAGCAATCGCGCGGCGCGGTCATAGCCGCCGCCCGAGCTTAGGCCGACAATGATACGGATTTGTTTGCCTTTGAAAAATGGCTCCTGCGCCTCAAGCCCGCTGCTTGAGGCTGCCTGCAAAGCGAGCAACACAAGAGTGGCAATTAACGGCTTGAACATCGTTATCATGGATATCCTCCTTGGCTATGAACCCGTTCGCAGCGATAGAATATTAGATATTTACGTGTGCAATGCAACGGCTGCGTGGAAAACTCCGGTTGTCTCTTGTCGTCCACATACCCCGACAAGCTCTCCGGTTCATTCGGAGCGATCTGCTTGACACGCAAGGGTTGCAAGGCGATATTTATTGAAAATTTTTGACGGGAGGCGAGGTGGAAAACTGCCAGCTTGGTATTCTGGCGCCGGTTCCGAAGCTGGCGCGCTACCTGAATTTCTCGATGAAGGCGGGCATCAATCCGCGCAAAACGC
>CAMLCX010000142.1 GCA_946478635.1 uncultured Pseudomonadota bacterium | reverse complement strand
ATGACGAGGCGCGGGGAAAACGTGCGGAGGGAAGACCCTCCATTTTCATTCTCTATGGGCGAGCGTAAGATCATGAATCACTTCGTGGTGAGAGGGTATTGTTATGTATTCAATAGCTTGGGGTCACAACGACGGAGAATTTGTGCAGCCCGCGAAAACTCTCAACCATAATAGTACAGAGGTCCGAGTATTTCTTGATAAAATTCTTTCTATCTCGCTTTCCTCCGCGTTCTCCGCGCCTCTGCGGTGATATAACTTTCTTCGTGTTCTCGGAGGTCTAATGCCTAAGAGCTTGAGCACGTTTCTCGAAGAGTGCCGCAGCGAGATACCCAACGAAGTCATCCATGTTTCGAAGGTGATCGATCCGGCGCACTATGATGCCACGGCGATCGTCAAGCATCTCGGCGCGCAGAAAAAATTTCCCATAGTGATCTTCGACCAGCCGCTCAATCTGCACGGCCGGGTGAGCGACTTCAAGCTCGTCCTCAACTGCGAAATTTCCCAGAGAAAAACCCAGATCGCTTTGAATTTTCCGCGCGACATGAGCCGCGCTGAGATGGCCGAGGCCTGCCTGGCGCGGGAAGCGAAGCCGATTCCGCCGATCATCGTCGACAAGAAAGACGCGCCGGTGAAGCAGGTGGTGAAGCGCGGCGCTGATGTCGATTTGTACGAGCTGCCGTTCATGCGCCATTATGAAATGGATGGCGGTCCTTACAGCACGCTGTCGACGATTACAAAAGATCGCAAAAGCGGCATCTACAACTGTTCGTATCATCGCATGGAAATCAAAGCGCCGAATCGCACGGCGCTTTACGCTTCGCCGCGCCACCTGTGGCGCATGTACCGCGACTACGAAGAACAGAACATGGAAACGCCTGTGGCCACGGTCATGGGTCACCATCCGGCCTATCACATCGGCGCTTGTTACACCGGCCCGTTCGAAGTCAGCGAGTTCGACATCATCGGCGGCTATCTTCAGGAGCCGCTCCGGCTTACGCCGTCGGAAACCTGGGGCGACGACTTGTTGATTCCCGCCGACGCGGAGATCGTGATCGAAGGAGCGTTGATTCCGGGAAAGCGCGTGGTCGAAGGACCGTTCGGCGAAGCGCCGGGATATCTCGGCCCGCAGCGCTTCATACGATGCGTCGAATACGAGGTGAGAGCGATCAACTATCGCAAGGGCGCGATGTATCAGTCGGTGATCACGCCGGAAGGCGACAAACCGTGGATGGATTTGCCGCGCGAGGGCGCCTATCTCAGGCGTTGCCGGGAGGCGGTGCCGGGCGTCAAGGCAGTATGCAAGCTCGGGCGGCAGGCGAATTACAATATTTTCATTTCAATGAAGAAAATGTCGGAGGGCGATCCGGGAAGGGCCGCGGCCGCGGCATTGACTTTCGACCATGCAAAAAATGTTTTCGTATTCGACGACGATATTGATGTCTACGATGCGACCGATGTACTGTGGGCGCTAGCCACGCGGGTGCAACCGCATAGGCAGGTTTCGATCATGCCACCGCTATTCCGCGGCAATATGCTCGATCCATCGCTCGAGGACGAGATCAAAACTTCCTGCATGATTATCGACGCAACGCGCCCGCTCGACCGGCCATTCTCGCCGGTTTCGAAATGTCCGGACGAAGCGATGGCGCGGATCAAGCTGGAAGATTACGTGCCGGGAGAAATCCTGCAGCATATTCCGGTTGACCGGACGACGTACTGGGCGTGAAGCGGTCGCTTGGAAACCCAGGTTCAATTCATTTGAAAATATTGCGACCATTCATGTGGTATAAAGAGGCGCTTGCTGTCTTCGTTGCGTCGGCGATCGACCGCTGTTGCTCCTGCGCTTGCAGATCATCCCTTACTTTCGTAATTCCTGACCGGTGTTGGTGAGTTTTTCGATGGTCTGTCTTAGCTCCAGAGCGGAGGCCGGTTTAGTCAAAAACTCTGAAGCTCCGGCCCTGGCTGCCTTTGTACTCCATAGGCTCGCGGGCAAAGCTGAAATGATGACGATCGGGATGTGAGCGGTCGCGACATTCCGTTTTAGCACGGTAGTTAGCTCAACGCCGTTCATGTCGGGAAGACTCAGGTCTATGAAAATCAGATCCGGCTGCAAGGTCGCAGCGCACGCGATGGCGCTATCCCCGTTCTCGACTTCTTCCGTCTCGTATCCCATGTTGCGAAGAAAAAATGCCAGGAGATCACGGCAAGCCGGATGATCTTCGACGATGAGAATCTTCATGTTACCTCCCGCACAATTGCGATCCCGAAAATCGATCGATGGATATGTTCGCCTAAGGCAATAAGTGGACCAAAAAAACCAATGGGGTCCTGGCGCACAACAATTGACTGATATCGCGAGGTTAGTACGAATGATGAGCGCCTGTGAAATCAAACCCGCGCGTCTTTTCATGCCGCAGATCAGCGAGATCCGCTCTCGATACCAATTTACGGCACTTCCCAGTTGCGTAAATTTTGGCGCAAATCATCGCGCTAGGTAGAAAAGCTCCCGAAGCTGCCGGGGTATGTCCTTTGCTCTACCCGGTGCCTATTGAGGACGTTTTGAATTGAATCCTGTTGACGGCTGTTGATTCTTTCAACGAGTGTCGAATCAAAGAGGTGATATCGTGAACAAACGACTTCGAGTATTGATCGTCGATGATTCCGAGGACGATGCTGCCGTGCTGCTTAGCGGGATTTCGGACGCAGGCTTTGAGCCGGAGTTTGTGCGTGTCGAGACGGCGAAGGAAATGGCGTCAGCGCTCTCGGATCGAAATTGGGACATCGTCGTTTCTGAATACTCGATGGCAAGTTTTGGCGGTCTGGCCGCGCTCTCGGTTCTCAAGCAGAGCGGGTTAGACGTACCGTTTATTTTCGTATCCCGCGCGATCGGTGAGGCTGGGGCCGTCGAGG
Organism: uncultured Pseudomonadota bacterium; assembly: GCA_946478635.1. The sequence continues at coordinate 7,379 of CAMLCX010000142.1, read as the reverse complement.
CGATCAAGGCCGGCGCCAACGATTGTGTAACAAAAAGCAATCTCGAACGACTGGCCATGGCCATAGAAAGAGAACTACGCGACATCGAAGTGCGCAGATCACGCAAGCGGGCTGAAGAGTGGCTCAAATATACGGCTCGGTACGATCCGCTGACGGATCTTCCCAATCGTAATCTGCTCTACGAGCGGCTGGAGCAAACGCTAGTTTTTGAGCTGTCCGAAAGCAAACCCTTCGCGCTCCTGCTCATGGACTTGGATCGATTCAAGGAAATCAACGACACGATTGGACATCAGGCCGGCGATGCCCTGTTACAACAGGTTGGACTTCGCCTCCAGGGAGCGGCGCGCAATGGCGATACCGTGGCACGATTGGGAGGAGACGAATTCGGCGTGCTGCTGCCGCGAACGGACCACGAGGGTGCCGAGCTTGCCGCGGCGCGGTTTCTGAAAGCATTCGAGGCGCCTTTCCTGATCGGTGAGATCGGCCTGACTGTGCAGTCGAGTATCGGTATCGCGTTATTTCCGCAGAACGGCGCGGACAGACACTCGCTCATGCGTTGCGCGGATATCGCGATGTATCAGGCCAAGGAATCCGCCAACGGTTATTCGGTTTATTCGCCGGAGCGCGATTCCTACAGCACCGAGCGACTGGCGCTGATGGCCGATCTTCACCGCGCGATCGACCGCGATGAATTGTTTCTAGTCTATCAGCCCAAGATCAATTTGGAGACCGGAGCGATCACCGGCGTTGAAGCGCTGGCGCGCTGGCAACACTCGAAAAGCGGGCTTGTTCCTCCGGACCAATTCATCGAGCTGGCGGAACGCAGTGGTTTCATCAAACAGCTTACCCTGTGGGTTCTGGAGGCCGCCCTCAACCAGTCCCGCTGGTGGCGCGCGGAAGGAATCGACGTTCCGATCAGCGTCAATCTCTCCCCTCGGACGCTGCACGACGGCAGTTTCCCCGAGCGAGTGGGAGCGCTGCTCAGGACCCATGGAATCGCCGGCGAGCAGCTCGAGTTCGAGATCACCGAGAGTTCGATCATGGTCGATCCCGTGCGCGCTCTGGATATTTTGACGCGGCTCCATCGCATGGGGATTTCGCTGTCGATCGACGATTTCGGGACCGGCTATTCATCTCTTTCGTATCTAAAAAAATTGCCGGTGAAGGCGGTCAAGATCGACAAGTCATTCGTCTTGCACATGACCCATGATGAAAGCGACGCGCAGATCGTGCGCTCGACCATCGACTTGGCCCATAATCTCGGCCTGAATGTCATTGCCGAGGGTGTGGAATCCAAGGAAGTCTGGGAGCGGCTGCTCGCGTTGGGGTGTGACGAAGCCCAGGGCTACTATATGAGCCGGCCGTTGCCCGCGCCGGAACTGACGCAATGGTTAAATCAGTCTCCCTGGGGATTGGGCCAAATGGATCGGACGATGGATCTCGAAGGTGTCGTGGTGATGTAAATTGATCGCTTGCCTAATTAAGTCGGATGAAGTTTACCAAGCTGTAACAAACTTTAAGTTACGCCCACCACTGTGAAACTGCATTCTGCTGTTTCTAGATACTGCGTAATACCTTGCCCGGATACACGCCCGTGTGGGCGCCGTTGTTCATCAGCACCGAACCATTGACGACACTGTAATGAATTCCTTTTGCGCGCTGGATGTAGCGCGGCGCGCCGGCGGGGAGATCCTGCACTTTTTCCGGTTCAGCCAGAGCGATCCTGGCGGGATCGAATACGAAGATGTCGGCGGCCATTCCTTGGCGCAGCAGGCCGCGATCGCGGATGCCGAAGACCGATGCGGGTAGGAAAGTTAGTTTCTTGATTGCGTCTTCCAGACTCATGATCTGCCGTTCGCGTACCCAGTACGCAAGCATGGTTGTGGCGAAACCGAAGCCCGGGTTGGCGTTGGCGACGTGGGCGCCGGCGTCGGATTGCCCCAGCAGCACATGTGGGCTACAGAAAATTTCCTTCACCGCCTGCTCGTCGCTCTGTGTCGCGGCGTCTTCGAAGGTCGTCTCCAGATCTTCGGCCAGGGCTAAGTCAAAGAATGCGTCGATGGGCGACTTTGCTTGTGATCGTGCCAGCTCGTCGATGCTCTTGCCTTCGAGATGTTTGTTTTCTGCGCGCGCGACTTTCTTGATCGAGACTAAATCCCAGCGGCGCGAGAAACTGATGGGCTTGCTCTCAGCCATCGCTTGGTTGAGAGCCGCTCTGGTTTGCCGATCGCGAAAGCTGTCCTTGCGCTGATCCAGAGGTAAAGTCATCAGTTTCTTCCAGGCAGGCATTTCGTCGAAGCGGGTTGAATCCTTTAACGTCCAGCGGCGCAGCGTGCGCCGCGTGCTGGTCATCGCATAGGCTGCATAGCCTTGCCGGCAGCGTTCTTCGACATCGTTCAATTGCTTGCGCCATAACTCCGGCTCGCTCCAGAAGTGGCGGATACTCTCGCCGATCAAGGGCCGGCGCGTCTCCTTGAGGATCGTGTCGTACCATTGACCGATGCGCGCAACATGCTCGGGCGCGGCGAACGCTCCGTGAGTGAACTGCACGAGGCCGCTCTGGCTTTCGCCAACGACGCGGCACAACCGCGCGATTTCATCGAGGCCGGCGAAGCGGCTCGCGACCGGCTTGCCGTCCTCGCGATAGTGACGCTGGTTGGCATTGGTCGAAAAGCCGAAGGCGCCGGCCCGCATGCCCTGGCGCACCAACTCTTCCATCTCGGCGATCTCGGAATCGTTGGCCTCGCGCTCGACGCTGGCTTCGCCCATGGCGTGTTGGCGCACCGCGCAGTGGCCGATCAGGGTCGCGACGTTCAGTCCGAGAGGCTTTCGCCCCAGCGCTTGGAGATATTCGCCGTGGGTTGTCCACTCCCACGGAATTCCCGCTTGCAGGCTCGCGCGCGGCATGTCCTCGACGCGCACAAAGGTGCCGATCAACGCATCGCGGCTTTCCGGTTTGCACGGCGCGAGCGTGAGGCCGCAGTTACCCATCACCACGGTGGTCACACCGTGTTCGTGCGACGATGACGCCAGCGGGTCCCACCAAAGCTGCGCATCGAAGTGGGTGTGAAAGTCGATGATGCCCGGCGCGACGGCAAGGCCCTCGACGTCAAGCACGCGATCGGCCGATGCGTTGATTCTGCCGATCTCTTCGATGCGCCCGTCGCGAATCGCGACATCGCCGATGAAAGACGGCATGCCCGAGCCGTCGTAAATCCGTCCGCCTTTGAGAATGAGATCGTACATAACACCTCAAGCATTTCGTTTTGGTGGGCCCACGGTAGCGAAATTCTCAAGACCTTGCCGAGAACGCCTAGACTATATGGCAGTGAGTTTCGCCGTGCAATGCTATGGGATTGGTGCCGCAAAAGCTAAATGGCGGTAAGTCGTCAAGTCATTTGACAGCGGATTCGCCGGCTTACTACGATGCCGTCCAAATCGTCCCTAACACGTACGCGAGGAGAAATATGGCAGAGCAAGAAGCGATGCGAAAGCGTTTTTTCGCGGTTTCCATCGACGCCGCGGTGCACTTCGGCGCGAACGAAGTCAGAGTGGGCGCTCCGGCGCCCGACTTTGGGCTGTCCGACTTGCAAGGGCGGCGGGTTTGTCTGAGTCAGTTTCGCGGCAACGCGCATGTCGTCCTGATGTTCGGCAATCTCAGCTGCGGCGCCACCGTTACGCAGCTTCGCGCGGGCAAACCGACGATTCGGTCGCTCTACGCGCGCTATCGGCAAAAGGGATTCAAATTTTTTCTCATTTATAGCCGGGAAACGCACCCGGGAGAATACGTTCCACAGACCACTTCGATGGATGAACGCCGAAGAAATGCGTTGCGATTGAGAAAAGAAGAAAGAGTAAATTTCCCCATTCTCGTCGATTCCACCGATAATCGAGTGCGCAATCTCTATCACGGCTGGTCCAACGGAATCTTCGTGATCCACAAAGACGGCCTGCTCGTATTCAAATCGGCATGGACCTATGGACCGGAAGTCGCGCAAATACTGCGGGATCTTTACGCGTGGGAGAAAGCCGAAGCGCGCAACGAGCTGGTGCGCTTCTGCTACTCGGAACGAATCGTCGGTTTGCTGCGCGACAAGAAGATCAGTTCGACTGTTCACCGGCGCGCCGGACCGCAAGCAGCTCGCGATTTCGCCCGGCTGCTCGAAGAAGAAGGGAAGCGCGGATAGAACAACAAGCGTTGAGAGTCCTTTTACTGCGACCGTCGCATCACATTTAAACGTCCTGCCTCCAAGCTTGGAGCCCATTGGACTTTTGTAGTACTTTGCACTACATTGCACTGCATAAGGAGAGAAGTCGATGGAACGACAATTAACCATGCGGTTGCCGGCCGACTTAGCCGCAAAGCTCGAACGTTCGGCGAAACGATTGAAACGGAAGCGTTCGGAGGTCGTGCGGGAAGCTTTGGAGCAGTATTTGGATTCCCAGCCGGAGGTGCGTCCGATCGAGCGCGTGCGCGATCTGCTCGGCCGCGTTCAGAGCGGCGTACCGGATTTGGGACAGCGTCATCGGGACTATCTGATCCGGCGGCTGCGCCGTGGCTAGCGAACTATTGCTTGATACCGGTCCGTTCGTGGCATTGGTTGACCGCAGCGAGGCGCGGCACGCTGACTGCGTGGCCGCTTTGGAAAGCTGGACCGGGGTCGTTATCACAACCGAAGCAGTACTTACGGAGACGCTTTATCTGGTTGGACCCCAGTGGCGGGCTCAGAAAATCTGTCTTGATTTTCTAAACCGAGGGGCCTTTCAATTGGTTCCGTCGTCCCAGGTAAGTCTCAAAAGAGTAGCGGTTTTGATGGAACGGTATCGCAACATGCCGATGGATTTTGCGGATGCGACGCTGGTTGCTGTGGGTGAAGAATTGGAAACCGATTGGATTTTTACGTTGGACCGGCGCGGATTTTCGACGTTTCGAATGAATCGCAACCGAGCCTTTCAAATCATCCCTTAATTCGGAAAAGTTACCAAGTGCCCTTTGACTCTCTTATTATTGCCTGTTGCCTCGTGGCTCATCAGAATTGCGGATTTGAGATTGCGGAGTGCGGATTTCGAATTGATGCCGGCGCAAAAGTCGACCGAAGCCCTTTCCATTGGCGTTCTCCTCGATCCATATTCTGCAATCCGCAGTCGACAATCCGAAATCATTTGATCACCCGATCCGCTCGCGCCAGCACATTAGGCGGAATGGCTAATCCAATCCGCTTGGCCGTTTTCAAATTGATCACCAGCTCGAACTTCGTCGGTTGCTCGACCGGAATGTCGGCAGGTTTAGTTCCTTTGAGAATCTTGTCGACGAACACAGCGGCTCGTCTGAAGGGTTCGTCCCGGTCGATTCCGTACGACATCAGGCCACCATTCTCGACAACAGTTCGCCGAGCGTAAATCGCCGGCAGCCGATATTTTTCCGCCAGGGCAACGGTCAATTGTTGATTAGCAGACCCCAACGGGCTCGCCATCCAGACGAGAGCGCCGCTGCGAGCCTTCGTTGCTTCCTTAAACGCAGCCTCATATTTGTCGACGCTGCTGACTTCCATGGAATGAAGTTGCAGGCCCAGCTCTCTCGCGGGCAGTTGGCTTTCGTTCCACTCTGCGCGGGAGCTTGAATCCTGTGGATTCCACAGCACTGCGACACGGGACAGCTTGGCAATGGTCTCCTTGAGCAACTCAAGCCGTTTGCCGGCCAACACCGACGCAATGGTGGTGAACCCCGTGATGTTTCCACCGGGCCGCGGCAGGCTATCAACCAGCCCGGCTGCAATAGGATCCGTAACGTCTATAAAAACGATCGGGATAGTCTTGGTGGCGTTCTTGGCGGCTACGGCAGCGGGCGTATTGGGAGCGATGATGATATCAACTTTAAGACGGACCAGCTCATCGGCCAAGGCGGGGAGTCGTTCAAGTTTGCCCTCGGCGTATCGATACTCGAACACGATGTTCTTCCCGTCGAGATAACCGAGTTTACTAAATTCTCGCTGGAACGACTCGATCGCAGAGGCTGCGGACGCGGGACGGACTGCAAGCCAGCCTATCTTAGGTAACTTCGCCCGCTGCGCATGCGCGGGAACGCAAAGCGCACAGAGCAGAGCGCAGAGAGCAAAACAGCAGACGCTCTTGCTGACTACTGACCACTGACGACTGACCACTTTTACCGGATTTGCCTTGTGGCTCATGCCTGTTTTCATCGAATCACCCGATCCGCTCTTGCCAGCACATTCGGCGGAATAGCCAGGCCGATTTGCTTGGCAGCTTTCAAATTGATCACGAACTCGAACTTCGTTGGCTGCTCCACAGGCAGATCGGCGGGCTTAGCGCCTTTCAGTATTTTGTCGACGTAGAATGTGGCGCGTCGGAAAATCTCAATATCGTCAGACGCGTAGGACATCAGGCAACCGGCATCTACATATTGAACCGCTTCGCACATCGACGGCAATCGATGCTTGGCGGCAAGTTCGGCAATTGTTTTCATGTGGGGCGAGAGCACGGCGTTGCTCACGGTAATCAGCGAGGCCACGCGATCCTTAACAGCAGTTTGAAAAGCGCCCTCTAGATCGGGAGTCGGACGTCGTACCTGCAGTGACAGAAGCTGGATCTTTAAAGCATCGGCAGCGGCCTCATAATTTTTGAAGGAAGTCCCCGTGCCCAGTGTGGTCGGACGTACCCAGAGGACTCCTACCCGCGATATCGACGGAACCACCTCTTTGAGTATTTCCAGCCGTTTTCCGCTCAGCTCTCGCGTGAGCCTGGTAAGGCCGGTGGCATTCCCTCCCGGCCGCGCCAAACTGTCTACGAATCCCGCCGCAACAGGATCTTGATTGGTGATCATGACAATCGGAATCGTCTTGGTGGCCTGCTTGGCCGCGCGGATCGCCGACGGATCCACGGCGACGAAAACATCGACTTTCAATCGTACGAGTTCGGCGGCAAGCTCGGGCGCCTGCTCTGGATTGTCTTTGGGATGACGATACTCGATTAGAATGTTTTTGCCGTCAATGTAGCCCACATCTTTCAACGCTTGCCGGAATGCATCGAGTTGGCGGCTTGCCGGGGCGGTGGTAGGGGAGCCAAAGCTCGCCAGATATCCAATCCGTGGAATCTTTGCACTCGATTGCGGCAGGTCTGCGGACCAGCAAAGTGTAACGAGCAGGAAGCTAAGCACGACACTTAGTACGAGTTGGCTCAGAGTTTTTTTTGCGCTTTGAATTACTCTTTGCTCCATGCTCCGTGCTCCCTGCTATTTTATTACCCGGTCCGCTCTCGCCAGCACATTCGGTGGAATTGTGAGGCCGATCCGTTTGGCCGTTCTCAGATTGATCACCAGCTCGAACTTTGTCGGCTGCTCGACAGGCAGATCCGCTGGCTTG
>CAMLCX010000141.1 GCA_946478635.1 uncultured Pseudomonadota bacterium | reverse complement strand
GGGGATACGACGATGAAAAGAAGAGATGCACTTTCGGCCATAGCGGCGCTGTTCTTATTGTCCGCTTCCGGCTGCATGGTTGAGGAGCGAAGAGGCCGCGGCCGTTTAGAAACCTACTATTATTATCCCGATTATGAAGTCTACTTCTATCCGCACGTGGGAAGATATTACTGGCGAGAGCGTGACGAGTGGAGACAGGGAAATCAGCCGCCTCCCCGATTTGTTCTTCGAGAACGCGAGCGAGTGAGAATTGATTTGGACCACGAACCGCATACCGATCACGATAGAATCAAGAAGTCTCACCCGCCGGGGCGCTATGACAAAGATGACCGGCGAGACGATGGGAGGGACGAGCGAAGGGGTGATAAGTAATAACCGCTGGGGAGATTCCGCGGGAATGAAGGGGACGGGCTCAACCTGTCCTCATTGTTTCTGGCCGAGCGTCACGAAAGCGCCAACTTCCTCGATCTTGGCCATCGATCTTTGAATATCCGATTTCCTGCGGGAGCGAGATGCCGACCAGATCAACGATGAAAAATATTGGCGCCGTTTGTTGCGTAATCGAAGCTCAGCAAGAAGTGACGAAACGAGACCAGACCGACATCTCTCGCTGGCGCAGCGTCAACTGAAGTGGGCGTCTTGACGGTCACGACCTAAATGGGGAGAAGGCGCCTGTATGCGAAGCGCGCGGTCCGCTCAGCGCGGCCGCGCAGCATAGGTTGCCGTAACGCGCTTTGACGGCCACAAGTCGCGCAACGCTTTTGGTAAGCTATGCCTGACGTCCTCGATCTCTCCGTCACTGGTATGACGTGCAAGTGTCCTAAACACGGCCCGGGCAATGCTCTCGGGTCGAGAAATTAAATCCTCTTTGAACACTTCTTTGATAGGCGCTAGAAAATCTTCCTTGTGCCGCTCTTTGCCCGGTTTCCCCTTGAGCGTCCAGCCTTCGTAGTAAAAACCGCGTACCAGCATCGGTAGCTGGGCGCCAAGTTGAACGGCTTCCTCAATCGTCAAGCGGTCGCGTAGCGTGTGAAGCACGGTGCGAAGAGCCAGGTAGGCCTTGTTCGGACGGTCGTGCCAATCCAGCTCGCTCATGATGTCATTCAACCAAGCGTGAGTCTTTTGTAGCGTGCCGTCAAAAACGTCATGCTTATTCTTGCCGCGCGTTTGCTTTACTACCACTCCATAGCGATATCCCGGACCAGTTTTCATAGCCGTTCCTCCTCTGGCAAATTCTCCTACGCACTCAGCCTCCAGCATGGGAATTACGCAATTCCAGTGCCGCATGGACTTGTTGGAAAGCCAAAAGAAATCGGGCGAGGATTCGACCCCGCCACTAAAATCGAAGGTTGTGATTTTCAGTTATGAAAAAAACCGGCGCGTCTCTTCCTGGGACTGGAAATGAACGCGCAGCGAACGGCTCAGACCGTGCGAAGGTCTGTAATGTTTGTGACTCATTTCGGTGCGCTTTCAGCCTGCGGCGAGGCTCGGACACTCTTCAGCCTCCAAGGTTTGTGTGTTCCCTTCGTGTTTTCCTAATACCGGTACGTCATCGCTTTTCTAACCCGCGCTTCGGCTAATGACACTGCGGCTTGACGAGGCAGTGTGCCGCTCTTCCTGGCATTGGCGAGCACTTCTTCGGTATTGGCGCGGATTTTTTCTTCGATCATTTGCACGGCCTGGGATTCGGTGCCGCCGTGATATTCCACCGAGGCGCAGATGACGCCGCCGGCATTGGCGATGAAATCAGGAATCACCAGCGTGCCCGCTTTGTGCAGGATACGTTCGGCTTCGGAGGTGAACGGAATGTTTGCGCCTTGCGCTATGAGCTTGGTTTTCAGGCGTGCCACATTATCTCGGCGGATGACATCCGGACGCGCGGCGGGGATCCAGATTTCGCATTCGATATCGATCAGCGCGTCGGCATCGAGCTTCTGCCCGTCCGGGTAATCGGTGACCCCCTTTCCGGAATCTTTCAAGGCGATCAGTCGCGCGACGTCCATGCCCTTGGGATTGAAAATAGTTCCGCGCGAATCGCTTGCCGCGACGAGGATCGTGCCTTTTTCACCGAGGAAACGCGCGGCGTGCTTACCGACGGAGCCGAAGCCCTGAATGGCCACTCGCGCTCCTTTGATCTCAAAGTCGCAATACCTGAGAGCGGCTTCGACGCTGGCCTTGAGCCCCAACCCCGTCGCGCCGATTTCGTCGAGGGGTATGCCGCCGATCTCCGGCGGCAGGCCGACGGCGCGGCCGATCTCATCTTTGATCCACGCCATGCAGCGCTCGTCGGTGCCCATGTCGGGGCCGGGAATATATTCGACAAGATCGCGAATGGCGCGCGCGAACGCACGGATCAGTTGTTCTTTTTTTGACAAATCCATTTTGGGATCGCCGAAGATCACCGACTTGCCGCCCCCATGCGGCAAATTCGCCGCGGAATTTTTGAGCGTCATGGCCCGCGCCAGGCGGAAAGCTTCTTCGGCGCTGACATCCGGCGCCATGCGGATGCCGCCAATGGACGGTCCGCGCGCGACATTGTCGATGGCGACCACGGCTTTCAGGCCGTATTTAGGATCATGGATGCGGACCATTTTGATGGGTCCTAGATCGTCGGCAAAATCGTAGGTGTTTACCATTTTTTCCTCCGCCCGAGGGGCGGACACACGGGGTCCGCCCCTACATCGGATCATTCTGTGGCATTTTGTTAAGGTTTGGCGAATTATCATTCGGAGCCGCGCGCCAATAGGCATCCACGGTCGCTTGAATATGGGCGATCGCCTCCTCGTCGCGCTTCGGCTCGAATAAATGGCGGAATCGTCCTTGACGCTTGAGATAATTTTCCACCGGCTCAAACTTGCGCGGTACATACGTGTGCGTCACTTCGCCATGAACGGCTTCCTTGAGCGGCCAGATGCCGGTCTCCACCGCCGCGCGCGCGATATCGACGGACCACTCGGGATCGATCTCCCAGCCCGGCGGGCAAGGTGAATGGGCAATGAAAAGTTTCGGTCCTCTATGCTTCGAAGCGCGATAGACCTTCTCCGACAAATCCAACGGATAAGCAGCGGAAATGGTCGCAAGATAAGGCGGCCTCTGCACTCGCCAGATCTCGAAGAGATCGCGCCGGCTGTGCACGCTGCCGTGCGGCGATCCGGGTGTAATCGGTTCAGTCGACGTGCGCGCGCCATAAGGCGTGCTCGCCGAGGTCTGAAAACCGGTGTTGCCGTAGGATTCGTTGTCGTAACAGAAATAGTAAAAATCCAAGCCACGATAGATCGCCGCCATGGTCGACTGCAGGCCGATGTCTTGAGCGGCGCCGTCGCCGGTCAGCACGACGACTTTGCGATCTTGTTCCGCCGGAAGCCTGCCTTTCGCTTTCAAGATAGAGAGCGCATCGCGCACACCTTGAGCGCCGGCGGGTGCGCACGCCATTGCCGTGTAAATCCATGACGATTTGAGCGGCGTGAACGGATAGGTGGCCAACAAAGTCGAACAGCTTGCGGCGTTGACGAAAATGACGTTTTCGCCGAGAGCCTTGTGGAAAAGGCGCAAGGCTAATTGGCCGCCGCAGCCAGGACAGAGCGGCGCGCCCGGACCGAGGGGATCTTCATGGGAGATCGTGCGCAGACTCTTGTACGCTTCACGCTTCACGGCTTGTTTCTCCCTCGCTCGCGATGGAAAAAAGCCGCTCTACTTCGCGGCATTCTGCGCCGCTGAAAAGTAGGTGCGGCCGCGCCATCTCAATGGCCGTCTCCGACGGTTTTTCCATTTTCTGGACGATGGCGTCGAATTCCCCCGAGTGAAACCCCCGCCCGCCAAGGCCGCCGATAAATGAAAGCAGGATGGGTGGACGGTCCGCGCGCGCATAAAGCGCGCTGGCGATCTCGCTGAAAAGAATTCCCCCCTTGCCGACGGAAATGTTTTGATCGATCACGGCGGCGCCCCGGCGGCCGTGGAGCAGGCGCTGGAGCGCCGCGTGTGGAAACGGACGAATCATACGCAGGCGCGCCAAGCCCACTTTCTTGCCGGCGTTTCGCATGCGTTTGATCTCGGCCTTGCCCATGGAGGCAAAGGAATTGGTCATGACGATGACGTAATCAGCATCGTCGAGCATGAACTCTTCAATGGGGTCATAGCGCCGGCCAAATCTTTCGGCGAACTCGGCGGCGATTTGCGGATAAATAGCCAGCGCATTTTCTGAGGCGTGGTGCATCTGGTGTTTGAAATAGCTGTACAAACTCGCATCGAGCACCGCGGCGCCGAGAGCGATGGACTCTTTTCCGGAAAGGCTCGGATACGCCGGCGTGAAGTCAGGCAAAAAGCCTTTCACCTTTTCGAAATCCGGCAGGTCCACGCCTTCGCGTGTAAACGACAGGTAAAAGCCGTCGAGGTTGACGATGGCCGGCAGGAGAACTTTTTGATGTTCACTCAAACGATAGGCGATCAGGATCGAGTCGAGCACTTCCTGGCTGGTCTCGCAGTGAAACTGGAGAAAGCCGGTATCGCGCGCTGACAGCACGTCGTTATGATCGGGCTCCAGAGTGATCGGATGGGCGAGTGCGCGCGACACGTTCACCAAAACGAGCGGTAATCTCAGTCCGGCGATCGCATAGAGCATCTCCAATCCGTACACGAGTCCCTGGCTGGAAGTCGCGGTGAAGACGCGCACGCCGGTAGCGGCCGCGCCGGCCGCCGCAGCGAGCATGGAATGCTCCGAATCCATCAACACGAGTTTGGCCGGAATGTCGCCGGCGTGGCACCAGCGCGCCAGGGTCTCGATGATCTCCGTCTGGGGAGTGATCGGAAAGGCCGGCACGTAGTCGACCCGGGCGAGGCGGGCGCCCCAGGCCGCAGCGGCATTACCGGTGAGCATCGTGCGCGCCACATTACACCTCGAGCCTTCTGGTGATCGCGTCGGTCGGACATTCTTCGTAACAGATCATGCAACCCTTGCAGTGCTCGTAATCCACGTGGGGAAAATTGTCCGCGTCCAAGCGCATGGCCGCTTCGGGACAGTAGAGATAGCAGAGAAAGCAACGCTTGCATTTTTCCAGCTCGATCACCGGCCGCTCGGTTCGCCAATTTCCCGTCGGGCGCAACGCGGCACCGGCCGGGTGGCGAATCGTCGGACCGGTAAAGCCCGGGGAGATCAAATACGGCGTCGGCTCCGGCAGGCTGTCGCTCACGAGGTCGGTGGCGGGGTGACTTGCTAAATCCATTGTGGGCGCATGCTCATAGGCATCGCGCGCGGCGGCGACGTTGTTGTCCACGACGCCCGGTGATAAACCGGATTCGGTAATTTCCTCGGCGACGGCCTGCTCAAGCGCGGCGAAGCTGATCGCGGGAACAGACTTGGCAGCAACCGCGGCGGCCATCGCGCTGACGATCTCCTTGCCGATCAAACGGCGTGCGATGGCGCTCAGGTCTAAAGCGATGTAGCGAGCCCTGGGGAAAAAGGGTACCTGGCCTTCGAAACCATCCGGCTCGATGTTGACGATGATCGGCGTGTCCTCATGGACTCCACGAAAGACTTGCCCGCCGGCCTCCCTCAAGAGGGAAGCATCCATGACCACAATCAAATCTGGTTGCTCGATCGGCCCGCGCCGGTCGATGCGATCGCTGCTCAGGCGCGTGAAGGAACTCACAGGCGCGCCCCGGCGCTCGGCGCCGAACAATGCGAAGTCCTGCGCTTCAAGCCCGGAAACGAACCCGCTTCGGCCAAGGATGCGGCTGGCGATCTTCGCTCCTTGTCCGCCCCGGCCGTGAAATCTGACTTCGATCATTGCCATAGGCACAATTCCAGAGTGATCAAACCGCAAGTTGAGTGCCAGGGATTCGGGCAGAATCACATGTTATTGGCCGCAATTTCGCGCACGTTAGCGTGGCAGCAGAGCATGGGCTCGCACAATTGAGAGAATGCCCGGGGCATTTTTCCAATCGTAAGAAATTGGGATGGAAATGCTTGGGCGAATGTAACGCGGTAGGAAAACGTCAACTGATTGGGAAATCGGCGAGTGGCTGTTGCCTTTGCATTGCGCGCCTCGTCGAGTTCAATCTTGCTTCCGACTGCACCGTATAATTAGGTGCTCGACTTGTGTTCTCTGGCCGTCCCGACTAGAGTAACGTCATGGCAAGAATAACCGTTGAAGATTGTTTGGATAAGGTTTCCAGTCGTTTTGAACTCGTGCTGCTCGCCTCCAAAAGAGCGCGGCAACTATTAAAAGGGGCCAAGCCGCTCGTCGAATCGAATAATCGCGACATCGTTATTGCGCTTCGCGAGATCGCCGCGGCGAAAGTACGATGGGCGATCCCTAAAACCTGAGGGTGCGCGGAACCTCGGATTCAACCGCCACTTCCTATTACGCGGAGTCATCAACAGACTACCGAGGGTAGGACATAACGGGCAAGCGGTCTTGCCACCTGGCGCGTTCCTATGCCGGGTTGAGCGCGTTGTTCATGCGCGCCTCTGCGGCGCTCTTGCTTTCGTTCATTACTTCGGAGATTTCACAAATCAGCAGTTTTCTGGCGCGAAGCAGTGTCTCGCGTTCGTCCATTGCCAGAGTCTTGATGCTGCCCAACTGAGTCAGCGTCTCGACTACGTCCGCCAAGTCGAAAATGGAGCCCGAGCGAAATAGTTTCATTCTTTCTAACTCACGCTGCCGCCAGTTCTTGGAACTTGGGGGATCCTTGGGCGCGCCGGCGCAGGTTTTGAGGTGGTCGAGCAACTTGGGAATCTCAGATCGACCCAGCAAACTGCGAAGCGATACCTCGGACGAGTTATTGACCGGCACAAACAACTCGGCGCCGCTTTCGTCCAACAGGGTCAAGCGGTAAAACCGCGCCGACATTCCGCAAACTACTTTCTCGACGATCGCATCAACGAGGCAGGGGCCACGACCCGGATAAAAGACTTTGGCGCCAACGGTCAACGTCATGTGCATGTTCTCCTACAAACCTGGGGAAATCGGATGTTTCCAGGCTATTGATTTGTATTTGTCCGGTTGTGGAATCTTTTAGACCGGATTGTCGTCGAATTCCAGCCGCTTAAGCATCGGCCAAGCACTCGGTTAAAAGGGCGAAACGCGGCTAGATGCTCTACGAAGCTCAGTGAGTGATCACTGTACCATAAATAGCAGGGATTAGATACGGCTGGCCGCTCCTGGTGCCTTGCGATTCCGCTGAAGGAAGCATGGACGCAGCGGCTTCGACGTCTGCTCGACGCAAACTTTTCGAAAACCCCCGGACAGGGGTGTATTGAGCGGTGCATCGGGCACTCATCGAGAGCCGCGCTCAAAAAAACTGCTTTTTGTGAAAGTCTAGCGCGTCGTTGCCACGAAATGACGCAGACCCGGGTTGCGCCGCAGTTTATTGAGCGCGATGGCTTCGATTTGGCGGATTCGTTCGCGTGTGATGCCGAAGACCTGGCCCGCTTCTTCGAGTGTATGAGGTGATTTGTCGCGAATGCCGAAACGCATGCAAATAATCTTCTCTTCACGAGGGGTGAGAGTCGTCAAGAACTTTTGCATTGCTTCTTTAAATCTCGCGTCCATGACTAGCGATTCGGGCCCGGCGGAGTGCTCGTCGCGCAAAACGTCAACCAAACAAACGTCACCCTCTTCGCCCAAGGGGATGTCGAGCGAGATCGGTTCCCTGACCAGGTTTAGAACCGATTGAAGTTTAGCTTCGGGTATCGCCATATGGGCGGCGATTTCCTGGGCGCTAGCCTTGCGGCAAAGCTTGCGCCCCAGGTCATCGATGGTGCGCGCCAGCTTATTGGTCAGCTCGACCATGTGGACCGGGATCCGAATGGTGTGCGAATAGTCCGATAGCGACCGCGTAACGGCCTGCCGGATCCACCAACTGGCGTACGTTGAGAAGCGAAATCCGAGCCGGTAATCGAACTTGTCGACGGCGCGCATGAGACCGATATTGCCTTCTTGAATGAGATCCAGATAGGAAAGTCCGTGGCCGCAATATTTCTTCGCGATCGCGGCAACCAATCGCAGGTTGGCCTGAACGAACTCCTTTTTTGCGGCGGCGACCTGCGTCTGTTTGCCCAAAATCGTTCCGACCTTGCGCCCCAGCTCGGCAATGGGCATACCGATCGCGGCTTCGAGGGCCTGGATTTCGCGCCGGCGCGCTGGCTGCCGAGAGGGGGACTCCATGAGCCTCTTGGCGTGCTCGTAGATCTCCTGGTGGCGCTGCGTGATCGCTTCTATCTGTTGGTCGTTCAAGTCCAGTGATTCGATCACGCCGGCGATTTGGTATTGCCGGCGCCCGATTTTCTGTTTGGCGGATTGTCTGTGTTGAGCTCGCGCCGGTGATTTCTCCCGGCGCGTGGCGCTGCGCCGCCAAGTTGTTGCCAGCGTCTCGAGTTTTCTTACTCCGGCACGAAAACGTGCGCGTAAAACCCGTTCGTCGTTAAGATGCTCCCCCGACGTCTCAACTCTCAGTCTGACGACGTCGCGCATGCTTATTTTTCCAGCAGCGACCGTCTTGCCGAGGTCGAGCGCACAGCGGAGCGCGAGAAGTGAGGACAACGCTTCTTCAACGATCCGGCTTTTCCCTTCTTCGATGACCTGTGCCAGCCTGACTTCATCTTCCCTTTTTAACAGCGAAATGGCGCGGATGTCCCGGAGGTAGCGGTTGAGCGGGTTTTGAGAATCAAGCCGTAAGTCGTCGGCATCATCGCCGCCGTTCAGTTCGTCTTCAAGAGAGCGATTTTTAGCCGGATCTTGCTCAGGCAATTCAGTCTCAACAAACGCGTCAAAGTGCGCGGATGTTCCGATTTCATTGCCAATTTCCGCATCATCCGGCAAGGGCAATGGACTGGGGTTTCCCGCTTTGATTTCGAGCATCTTTTTCACCTTGTCATTCGAGCCGACGCCGGAACGCGTGCGGACAAGACACTCCGAAGAGATAAATTGGCGGCGACGAACAAAAGGACAGGCCGCGATCCTTAACTGCGACCGGCGCGGAAAATGAGTATTGAACCTATCGAGTGATTGTCGAGGGAATTTATACGCACCGTATGGTGATGGGCTCAGCTTGTCAATGCAAATGTTTAATGGTCTGCCCGGACGCTGCCGGAAGAGCGCCAAACTCGCCCGGATTGTTCATGTTACGAGGAAACTCGACAACACCCCTTCGAAAATACTTGTGCGTGGATGATCTATAGAACGAGAGCCCGAATACGAGAAGGACCGCAGCGTTCCGTCATACCCGTGAAAGCGGGTATCCAGGCCAATTGGGCTTGCAGACAAGACTTTGCCGACGCGATTGCACATTTGAGAGAACAGCGCAGATTTTTTTTCAACCTTGCGAAATCGCACCCCAAAAGCCCCTGAATTATGGGACGGCTTGGTGGCACGGTCATTGCGGAATGGACTTTCTTGGCAACAGCCGACACTTGAACGAAGGAGGGTATGACTATGGCAGAGAAGACCAAAGAAAAAGAATCAAGGTCGGTAACTCCATGGCGACCGTTCATGGGCCTTACCGGCTGGGAGAGAGATATGGACAGGATGTTGGAGGATTTTTTTGGCCGCCGGGCGAGGCCGTGGTTGGAACGAGGGTTTGGAACAGGTGAAATGGAGGCAAAGCCTCCGGTGGTCGATGTTTTCGAGGAGAAGGACGACATCGTCGTCAAGGCCGAGCTTCCCGGCATGGAAAAAGATAACATCCAGGTGAATCTGACCGATCACACCCTGACCATCAAAGGGGAAAAGAAGAAAGTGGAAGAGATCAAAAAAGAAAACTATTACCGCGCAGAGCGTTCGTACGGGAGCTTCCTGAGGACGTTGGATCTGCCGAATGAGGTTCGCGCGGACAAAGTGAAAGCCTCGTTCAAAAACGGCATCTTGGAAGTCAGGATGCCCAAGACCGAGGAGGCAAAGGCCAAAGAAGTCAAAGTGAAAGTTGAGTAGAGGACGACGCCTGCGAGCGTAGGGCAAATAGTTTTTCGTAGAGCGGCGAGGAGGAAGTTATGTACAGCAAAATATTGGTACCGTTGGACGGATCGAAGACGGCGGAGACAGTCCTACCCTACGCTCGTTACCTGGCGGGCAAGTTCAAGATTCCGGTCGAGTTGTTGGCTGTTGTCGATATTGCCGAGGTCGCTTCGCACATGGCGAGTGAAAGGGCGCGATTTCTGGATACCCTCATCGAAGATGGTGTCCGGTACTGCACGACGTATTTAACTGGGATTGCAGCGACATTTGTCGACACCGATGTGAGATGCTCGGTGGAAAAGGGCAAAGCCGAAGACACGATCATTGAAAAAGCGGCAACCGATAAGGCGATGCTGGTCACCATGGCGACTCACGGCCGGTCCGGTTTGAATCGGTTTTTGTTGGGCAGCGTTGC
>CAMLCX010000140.1 GCA_946478635.1 uncultured Pseudomonadota bacterium | reverse complement strand
GCGTAGAGCTTGAAAAGCAGGTCAAAGAGCTGTTCAAGCTCGAGCCCGCGCTGGTAAGCAAGATGAAGGAGATTTTGAAGTAGAGACTCGTCGCCGAATAGCCGTTGACTACGATTGCGCGCGCGCCGTCCGTAATTCATAACTCTCTAAGATCGAGACTCTCAATGATGCGGGTGTTCCATTTTTCCCAGCCGAATATTTCAACATTTGCTCCCACTGCGGGGATATTGCCTGCCACTGAGTCTTTAAAGCGGCACCATTGCTCGCTTTTCCCGTTGATCGCGAGGCAGAAAAGGCCTTTTGCGCAATCCCGGCGAGTGACATCGCCATGCAACAAAACAGCATGGCCAAATTTATGCCACAGCATGGTCAAGCTGAGATCCTCGGCATTCTTTAGTCGACGCAAGCGCCATGTTGAATTCTTCTCATCGTCCTCCAGTACGAATCCTCTGCTGTGGTCGACAATGATTGTCGTTTGTGGCGGCAAGCCGATACCGTAGAACACTGCGAAGTTAGCCTTGTATAAGCCGCGTAAATAGCCAACGTCAGGCAAATCTTCTACGACGGCTTCGATGGTCCCACGGGCACTATCTTTGCCGACTTGTTTTATACTTTGGAATAATACCTCGGGAAGAGGCTTGCGCAGGTAAAGCACCACGTGCACCGCCGACTTCAAACTGGCCTCCAAGTCGACGGGACCGTTGGACAAAAATGACGACCAAGTTGAGCGCGGTTCCACCAGAGGTATGTTTTTCAATCGTGCCCGCTGAAACAAATCATGTCCCATTTCGTTGGCAAAGATTCCCGGGCTCCCCGCTAGGACATCTAACGCAGTTTTCCACGCCTTGGACTCTTCGGAAGTGATCTCGTCACTGAACCGGAAGTCCTGCTTGCGGATGAATTCTTCCAGCGTGCTTCGCAACGCTCTCCCCTTGGCTAATTGAGCCTTAAATAAGAGTGGAAAGTTGGCATGGGTGGAGTACGCCTCGTCGAGAATCAGGAAGTGGGGCAAACAAATCCCGCACGATGGTTGATATGCAGCAAAAAACTCCTCGTCGCCTATAGCCTCCACGAAATCGCTCAAATGGAAAGTTTCGAATTGCTTGACCTGGTCGCACGCCGGGCACGGTCTTTCTTTGAGGAGCGTTACAATGCGGCTGCGCTTTCTCTTGAACCAGGATAGCCATGTCCATCGTCGGGATCGTTCTTCGATGGAGCGGCCCGCGTAATCGAACTTGCGGAGCAAATCCGAAGCAAAGATCGCGAAGCCGACATCGGGGGCGCAAATTGACGGCAACGAAGGAATTTGCCGCGCGTGCCAGCTGCAAAAGCCGAACGACTCGATCAGCTTCAGCCTGGTTGGCACATCCAGCACCGATTCATAGAAGAGCGAATCAAGATAGCTGCGGCTGTCTTCGAGAAGCAGCGCACAGATCGGACAAGTCGAACTCTGGAGTGCGTCGAGAAGCTTGAAGTAAGCGCGGCTCTTATTCATCGAAACCGGGGTGATTGTCGTTGCAAGCTATTCGAAAAGAACGAATTACGATGGTGCTCTGCGCATCCCTAGTAATACCGGCACAGAAGCCAGCTGCAGAGCAACCGAGCACACCATGACCGCGGGCACGGAAAAATCGTAAAGTATACCCATCAGCAGACTTCCCAAAAACCAAAACAGACCGAAGGTTGCATTGAAAATTCCATAGGCGGAGGCGCGTCTATTGGCCGGAATCATCTCGGCAATGACCGCCCTCATGATCGATTCCTGGGCGCCCATGCCTAAACCCCAAAGAGCCATGCCTAATAAAGCAAGATGACTGCCCGCCTGGAAAACCAAGGGAGCAAAAAAAGCCGCAATAATGGAAGCAAAAATAAGAACCGGAAGACCTTTGCGATCGAACAAGCTCCCCAATACCACTGCTGCGAGCGCATCCACGCCCATGGCAACGGCATAGAAAATCGGAATCATGCCGTCGGAGAGCACGGAGGCTTTTTCGAAGTGGAACGCAATGAGCGGAAAGTCAACATAACCCGCTCCAATCAATGATGCTGCGGCGATGTACAGCCAGAACCGACGCGGATACCCCTTGGTCTCTAGCTCTGGCAATATCGACTCCAGATCCCTCGGACTCGGGTAGAGAAGGCGTGCCGCCACGAGCACGGACAAAGCCAAAAGCGCCGGGACAAGCAAGACAGCGAACCCTGTTCGGTAACTTCCGTTGAAATAGAGCACGGCGGTTACGACGAGAGGACCGATCACCGCGCCGATTTGATCCAGGGCCTCGTGCAGTCCAAAGACCCAGCCTCGCCCCATCGCTTGAGTGGCGTGCGAAAGCATGGCGTCGCGCGGCGGATTGCGGATGGCTTTCCCAGCGCGCTCCGCGATCATAAGGACCGCCGCCATTTGCCAGCTTCCCGCAAGCGCTAAAAGGGGGACCGCCAGCATGTTCACCACATATCCCGCTATGGTGATCGCCCAGTATCGTCCGGTTCGGTCACTGATAAACCCTGAGACAAGCCGCAAGCCGTAGCCGACCAGCTCGCCAAATCCGGCGACAATGCCGACGGCTGTTCCACTGGCGCCGAGCACTGCCAGATAAGGTCCAGTAATGCTGCGCGCGCCCTCATACGTCATGTCAGCAAATAGACTGACGATGCCGACCAACACGACAAACTTTAAGGCGTTCGCTTTTGGATTTGCTCCCGGCTCTGGAGACTCGGGGTTTATTTCTTGGTCTTTAGGCATTAGGTCCGCTCTCGTTGCAGTGAATCCGCATATTGCAGGAGAGTTTCTTCCAGAGCCGCGAGCCCGGCAGCCTGTTGTTTAAACTGTTTGATCTCCGCCTGGGTGCTCTTCTCATCCTGCGTCTTCCGGAGATCCGCTGCGCGCATCGCTCCACGAGTCGCTTCGGCCGTCTCCTTCAGCCGCTCTTCGAAACTCAGGGAAAAACGGCGAAACGCATCGTCGAGGTTGCGAAGGGTCGCCCAACGGAGGTTTTCGACGTTCTGAGTGACGAGCGTTTCCACTTCTTCGTTGAGGCGTTTTTGCAGTCGCTGTTTTCTTGGCTCTGCGGGCAAAAAGCGATCGAAAAATCCCTCGGGAACCGGGCTGACCGATGTGTTCCATTTCTGGGTCACCCAGTAAGGTTTGTGCGCCTCTTCCAAACTGCCGTTGCTCGCGGTTGGGCGATAGGGAATGTCGAAGATCTCGGCCGCTGTGCATCGAAGAGCGCCAATCAACGCATCCAAGCGCTTGTAATAGGGACGGAGAACTTGCTGGAGCGCGCAATTCATTTCAGCAGAAAAGGACGCGAGTTTGTCTGCAAAATAGGCCGGAATTTCGTCGGCGATTCCTTCCCTTGCGTGGGGCTCCAAGACTGCGGCGCCCAATTTGCTTTGAAGGACGTCGCTGATTATGCGCCGAAGATGCTGGCGGGCATTGCCTCTCAATTTCTCCGCCAAATGCTCCAGGAGCTGCCTCGTGCGCTTTTGGTCACCGCTGAGCAGGTCCCCCACTGTAATCTTTTCCTGGTCTATTTCTTTGACTTTAACGTCAACCACTTCAATGCGTCTTTCCAATTCCTGCCGTGAAAGTTCGGCCGAACGCTGCTGGAGTCCAACATCCAACGCGACATCGGCAACGATCTCGGCTGCTTTTCTCGCAACGGCGATCTGTAGAGCCCGTGACTTTTCTCGGGATAGAAAATCGAGCAAATAGTTTTGCAGTTGTTCAAGACCGCTCTCGCGCCATCGCAGCGGGTCTTCTTTGATTCTCGCTTCGATCCCCTGCTTCGCTGATACGTTGAAAATTGTTCCGTTCCCTTGGATCCCTGATTCTCTGAGAATCCCCCGAAAAAACTCGCTTGTCTCCGCGAGCTCGTTTTGGGTCAGGTAGTCGACTTTGTTCATGACCAAGCAAAGCTTCGCGACTTTGCCGTTGACTGCTTTTAGAAAATCTCTCTCGACTTCGGTAATCGGTGGATCCGCGGAAACGACGAATAGAGCGGCGTCGCACTGTGGGAGAAACCTGTAAGTGACTTCGGTATTGTGGCGCAGGGTCGACCCGATGCCCGGCGTATCGATCAGAACCACCCCTGTACTTAACAAGGGCGACGGCTGCTCGACTTCAACTCGATCTATACCAAGTTGGTTTTTGGGATTTTTGGATTCCGTCACATACCGTGCCAGAATTTCGCTCGCCTCCTCTTGTAGGAGATCTGAAAAGACCGCGTGTTTGCCATCGTGAAAGAAAACACGCACGACGCGGCTTTTTCCGGCGCGCAGAAAGGTAGGAATTGATGTCAGAGGAACGATCCCGGTCGGCAGCAGCGGCTCGCCCAAAAGAGCGTTCAGCAGCGTGCTCTTGCCACGCTTGAACTGGCCGAGCACGGCAAGCTGAAACTGTTTCTCAGTCAATCTCTCCTGCAGCTCGGCAATGCGCGCCAGCGGCTCGGAAAAGCCGGCGCCTAATTCTTCGCATAGCCCACGGATCCGATTCAGCAGCGGTGCCAGCTCAACTGCCTTGCCGTTACTTTCTCTACTTATCGGGACAATCTCAAGTTTGGGAGATGTCGTGGTGGGCTGGTTCATGTTCGCGTGTCGCTTTATTCGGCATCGCTCAAATCGAGAAGGGCTGGATAAAGCGCGCTTTCGATCCTAAGTTTTCCTCGATCTCGAGCAAACGATTGTACTTGGCGATCCGCTCGGAGCGGCATAGAGAACCCGTTTTGATTTGCCCGGCGTTGACGGCGACGGCGAGATCGGCGATGAACGTATCCTCGGTTTCTCCGGATCGATGGGAAATCACCACTTTGTAATTCGCGTCGCGGGCCGTCTCTATGGCTTTCAGAGTCTCGGTCACAGTGCCGATTTGGTTCACTTTGATAAGGACGGCGTTGGCGATGCCTTGATCGATGCCTTTTTGGATCAGCGCCGGGTCCGTAACAAAGATGTCGTCGCCGACGAGCTGTACTCGCGAGCCGAGGGCGCCGGTCAATAATTTCCACCCGGTCCAGTCATCTTCAGCGAGTCCGTCTTCGATCGAAACGATGGGGAATTTATCGATCCATGTCGTATAGAGCAACACCATTGCCTCGGCGGACTTTGTCATTCCGTCGGCTTTTTTGAACACATACTTGCCGCCGTCATAGAATTCGCTCGCGGCTGGATCCAGAGCGATCGCAATTTCATTCCGGGGCCTGTAGCCGGCCTGTTGGATCGCTTCGGTGATGAGACTCATCGCCTCTTCACCAGAAGGAAGATCCGGAGCGAAACCGCCCTCGTCTCCCACCCCGACCGAGAAACCCTTTCGCTTGAGAATTTCCTTGAGCTTTTGAAAGGTCTCGCTCGCCATTCTCAACGCCTCGGCGAAAGAGCTAGCGCCTTGCGGCACGATCATAAACTCCTGCATATCGAGGCTGTTCTCCGCGTGTCTTCCGCCGTTGATCACGTTCATTTGCGGCACCGGCAGAACAACTGCGTCTTCGCCGCCTAGATACCGGTAGAGAGGAAGGCCGGAGGCCAAAGCGCCCGCCCGCGCCACAGCCATCGAAACGGCCACAATCCCATTGGCGCCTAGACGACCCTTGTTGGCCGTGCCGTCTAGTTCGATTAATATCCGATCGATTTCTTTCTGCTGCGTCGGGTCTTTACCGATCAGTTCTAGCGCGATTTCGCCCCGCACGTTGCGCACGGCACCCAAGACGCCTTTGCCAAAATAACGCTTCGCATCGCCGTCCCTAAGCTCCGAAGCTTCGCGTTTGCCTGTGGAAGCCCCGGACGGAGCCGTAGCTCGCCCAACCACGCCATTTTCCAAAATCACGTCCGCCTGAACCGTCGGCATTCCTCTGGAATCGAGAACTTCCCGGGCGAGCACTGACCTAATCCTCGTTGCCATTGTCTTCCTCCCTCTGTTCCTGTTTATGTTTATGACGCCGCCTTTGGGCTTGGGCTTCGTTCCGTGCTTCTTCGTTTGAGCGGTCCAATTTCCACCATTAAATGTTGCACCAGAGTTTCGTTTCCAAGCCGCGTGCCCAGTGTTCCATTAACGTCACTTCGCCGCGCCGTTTTTTAGAATACTGCTCAGTTGGACGATGACCGATGGGGTCAAAGGAGATTGCTCTAAAAGCGTTGTCGTTACCCTTACGTCATAGAAGTTAGAGCAGAACCGAATCTCTCCGTCCTCCCAAATTGCGTAGCTCGCCCGAGGATCGCCGTGCCTTGGCTGACCGACGCTGCCGGGATTGACTATCGTCGTTCTGCCGATCGTGCGCAGCATGGGCAAGTGCGTGTGACCAAGAAGGATGAAGTCGGCGTCGATTCCTTCCACCCGTTCCCTTAATACCTCGTCGGATGCATCCGGGACGATGTGATAGTCGTAGAGATCTCCGGCGGGAGCCGCATGAGCGAGATGAAACGAAGCTCCCGCGATTTCGACGCGCTCGGTAATAGGCAGACCGTGTAAGTATTCTTTGTCTTCCTGCGATAAAAGCCGCGTATGCCATTGGCGGGTGGTCAAGGAGGCTTCCCGCATCACCGGCGCGCAGCGGCAATCCACTTCGTACGCCAGCGCGTGGTCGTGATTGCCTCGAATGACCCGCAGCGCCCGTTCTTTCACCCAGTGAATCGCCTCGCGCGGCTGCGGACCGTAGTCGACCAGATCGCCCAAACAGAAAAGGAGATCGTAAGGCTCTTGAATCGACTCCAACGCCGCTAAGTTGGCGTGAATATCGGAAACGATTGCGATACGCATATTAGTTCTCTCTTAACCGACACCCATCGAATCGCACCTTGCCCGACGATAAAATATTGTCTCCCGCCTTCGGACTAATGACTGAGCATGCGTCAATCAACGGTAAATTAAAATCCATGCCGCTCACGCCCGCACCACGAGCACCGAACAGTGCGCATGGTCGATCACCCTATCGACGGTGGCTCCCAAGAATCTTCGCGTAATCGGCGAATGAGGGTTCGTCCCCATGACGATGAGTTCCACTTCCAATTCTTCGGCGATTCGCAGTATCACATCGGCGGGTTTTCCGAACTCGAGCCGGGGCGCCGCCAACAAACCTTGCTGTTTGACCCGTGTCGAGGCGTCGTCGAGTATCTTGGTGTAATAGCGATGAGCCTGGTCTTTTTCCTCAGCCACTTCACTCACGGTTTCAGCGTATTCGGGAATCCTACCAACCGCTAAAACGTGCATCTCTGTTTGGCTTGCCTTAGCGATCTCTACGGCTTTCGCGAGAGAAAGCTTGGCGCCGTCTGAACCATCATAGGCAACAAGAATTTTTTTAAACATTTTGTTCTCCTGCTACTTCGTTGAGTCATGTGCAGTCGCCGCCGCCACGGCAATCTTTTGCCTCCGCACGTTCTCTGCACTCTCTCGGGTCGGCAAAAAAAACGCCTGGGCGATCAAGGTCGGCACCACTGCGCTCAGAATGACGACGGTCACCAAAATCGTGTATTGCGTGCGGTCGATGTAGCGATTTTCGAGGCCAAAGAGCGCCGAGATGGTTCCGAAGGTGAGGCCAGTTGCCATAAGGAGCGTGGTATAGCTGCTTTCTCTGTTGCCAAGACCAAAACATCGGGCAAGCGGCCACACTCCGATGAGTTTGGTACCGAGTTTTACGATGAGGAGCATGATGACAAGGCCGGCGCTGGTAGCCAGAGCCGGGAGCGATACGTAGAGACCGGCCTTGATGAAATAAAATGGCGTGAGCATCGTGAAGGCGATCGAGCGCATGCGGTTGACCAACATTTTGTCTTGCAAGAAAACACCGGCGACCACGAGACCCGCGAGATAAGCCGGCAAGACAGCTTCGCTCTTGGCCATGGTCGCCAGGCCACCGAGGAAAAAAAGCACGAGAAACAGAAATTTTACTTCAGGCTCACTCACTCGGCTTTCCCCGAAAGAAGTAATGATGGCCTTCGTCCATCGGGGCAGATACCAGAGCATTACCGCCAGCACCGCGATGAAGACTAGCATCCAGCGATTAAAGTCCGCGAAGAAGGCACCCAAGGCGAGCACAGTTCCGAAGTCGGTGACAAAGCAAGCGGCTAGAATTAGTTTACCGAGATCCGTCGAGCTAAATCCGGACTCGACCATCACGGCATAAACGACCGCCACCGAAGTGGTCGATAATGCGATACCGGCGATCAGGGCGCCGTGATAATCCCAGCCCGCGATCCAGTAGGCAAACGCCCAGGCGCCGAGAAACGGAATCAGAAATGAAACGACTCCGATCGTCAAGCTTGCCCTCAAATGGTTGCGGAGAGATTTCGGATCTATTTCCGCTCCCGCTAGAAATGTGAGCAACCCGGCGCCGAAGGTTGCAAGGAAGTTTATCCATTCGTTGGTCTGGAATCCGAGGAGATTGCCGGCGATGATGCCGGCAGCAATCTCCAACAGCGCTACCGAAACGCCGATACGAATCGAGACGACACTCGCGACGAAGGCCAAGGCCATCCACGCCGCCGCCATGAACCAGACATTCTGCATGGCTGTCTCCTCTCTGGTTGAAAATCTGTTGCAGAGGTTATCAGTCCACGGGGCAGGACGGTTCCACTCGCAAGCGCGAGTGCGGCGAACCTCATCGCCAGAGCATTTACTCGTTTTCGCTAAATTATGCTTCCGAGCGCATAGCCTATAAAAATTGCCAGCATCCCGAGCGCGATGCTTCCGAAAAGAAAAGATTGGTGGAGCCAAGGAACAGCGCGCCATCCTGAATCAACCGGAGCGATTCGAATGTAAGAGTCGAAAAAGTCGTATAAGCGCCGCAAAAACCGGTGGCGAAGACCAGGCGGTAGTTTCTACTGATAAAAACGCGCTCCTGCGAGAACGCCATAAAAAAACCGAGAATAAGGGCGCCGCTCGGGTTGATGATAAACGTCCCGTACGGAAATGCCGCGCCGAATTTTTGGGCCGCCCAATCGGCCAGCACATAGCGCGCGTCGGCGCTGAGGATTCCGCCGATGCTGATCATCAGATACTGCACGCGCTATCGATTCCCTTCGACACTTGCGGATTCGCCTTCGGGCGCATGACCCATGAGCGCGCTCAGCAATTCGCTGCGCCCGACAATGCCGATCAATTTGCCCTCCTCGTCGACCACTGGGAATCGTTTGATATGCCGTTCGGCCGAGATGACCAGCGCCGTGCCGATGGATTCCTCGGCGCGAAGAGTGATGACCGGGTGCGTCATCAGATCGGCGGCGGTCTTTCCTCTGGCTTTCTGCAAATGATCGCGCGCTTCCGCGCTCCGTGTCCCTAGGGGAAGCCTGCTGACGAGCTGTTCGAGAATTCCCGGATGGGTTTCCGGGCTCATCCGCTCGATCAAATCCGTATCCGAGATGATGCCCTTGACATGACGGTCGGCATCAACGACGACCGCGCGCTTCACGCGGGTGCTCGCTAGAAACGCGAGCACGTCGGAGAGCAAAGTCTGCGGCGAAACGGTGGGCGCGTCTCGGTCCATGACCTCAGAGACGATGTGCGGGCTTTCTATTTTTGCGCCCGACGGCAGAGAAAGATTCCCTTCGGGCAAATACCCGGCCGCCAATGCCTTTAGAATGTCGAGCCGGCTGAGCACACCGACAAGATGGTTGTCCTCGGTGACTACCGGCAATCGCTTAAGACTCCTTTTACTCATCAGCCGCGCCGCTTCGCTCAAATAAGCTTTCGGTCCGATGGTAACGGGCGCGGGAGTCATGACGTCGGCAACGACCCGCGTGCTATGGCGCAGGCCGGCGATCAAACTCCTGGCGAACTCCGGCTCAAGCGCCTTTTTCAGGCTTACGCTTACTGCCATGTCGCCACGCCCAAGGAGATCGGTGTCGGATATGATGCCGACTAAGCGCGCGGCAGAATCAACGACCGGCAAGGCGGTATAGGGTTTGCCCAACAATTTTTCGACGACTTCCGCCAACGTTGTCTCCGGTGTCACCGTGGCAACGTTGCGCGTCATAATCTCCTCGACTCGAATTTCCGGCAGTCCTTCATGAAGCGCCGACGAATATTGATAGACGTGCACGTCTTCGATGGTAATCAAAGCAGCCGGCACCATTTCGGCGACTTGGGGGAGGACACGCTCCACACGGTCGGCGCGGTCTACCCAGGTGACAGTGATCGGCAACTCCATCACGAGATCCGTGAATATCGCCGTTTTGATTCGGCCACTGGCACCGAAACTGGCGATACCGCGCTCAACCGTCGCTCCCGCGCAACCCTCCCGCCGAAGAAGGTGCAAGATCGCCATGTACGCCGGCTGATGATGCCATTTATCGGTTTCACCGATGTAGATCATCACGCGTTTTCCTTCCCCGCTCATACGATCCTCACTAAAATAAAAAACCCCTACTTCGACGCCGTCGGAG
>CAMLCX010000139.1 GCA_946478635.1 uncultured Pseudomonadota bacterium | reverse complement strand
GGCGGAGACTATACGCCGGATAAAGCACCAACAGCGTGAGACACTACACTAGCTAGCGAACGCCGCTCGCCCTGGCGCGGTGCCGTTTCTAGGTTTCCGGCACCACGAGCGCGCCTGCGCTAATCCTGTCGTCGCGCTCTTGAAAGCGGTATTGCAAATCGTACAGCCGCGCGTAGAGACCGCCCTGCGCGCGCAGCTCGTCGTGGCTACCCTGTTCCCAAATCTCGCCCTTGTGAATGACCAGAATCCGATCCGCATGTTGGATCGTCGACAGACGATGGGCGATGATCAGCGCGGTGCGGTTTTTCAAAAGCTCATCCAGCGCCTCTTGAATTAATATTTCAGTTTGCGTGTCGACCGAACTGGTCGCTTCGTCGAGAATCAAAATTTTCGGATCGAACGCCAGGGCCCGGGCAAATGAAAGCAATTGGCGCTGCCCCTGGGAGAGCGTCGAGCCGCGCTCCTGAACTTCCTCGTGATAGCGGTTTGGCAGTTTTTCGATGAACGGCGCGATGTGCGCGCGGCGCGCCGCTTCCAACATGCGCTCTTCGGCGATGCGCCGATCGCCGAGAGTAATATTATTGGCGATGTCGCCGGAGAAAAGAAAAACATCCTGTAAAACCAGGCCCACATGGCGGCGCAGCGCCTGTTTGTTCCACTCGCGGACATCGAGCCCGTCGACCAGAATCGCGCCGCGCTCGACGTCGTAAAATCGACAGAGAGCCGAGATGATCGAAGTCTTGCCGCCGCCCGTGGCGCCGACCAGAGCGACTTTCTCACCGGGACGGACCTGAAAAGAAATCCCTTTCAGCACCGGCTCTCCCGGCCGGTATGACAGCCACACATCTTTAAACTCGATCTCGCCGGCAAACTTTGCGACCTTCTTCGTTTGCACCGGGTTTTGGATCGTCTCAGCGGTGTCGAGTAGGGCGAAAATTCGCTCCGAGGACGCCATCGCCGCTTGCATGATGTTGTATTTCTCCGCCAAGTCGCGAATCGGCTGGTACATGCGCTGGATGTATTGAATGAAGGCGACCATGACTCCAGCCTGAATGGCGTTGGCCATGACCAGATTGCCACCGTACCAGAGCAACAAGCCGACGCTGAGCGCGCTGAAAACTTCGATGACCGGAAAAAATACCGCATTGTAGCGGATGCTGCGCAGCAACACATCGCGATATCGGTAATTGATCGCCTGAAAGCGCCGGTACATCTTCTCTTCCTGGCCGAAAGTCTGGATCGTGGCCACGCCCGCAATATTCTCCTGCAGCCCGGCATTGAGGCGGCCCAGGATCAAACGGCTCTCGCGGTAAACCTCGCGGGCGCGGCGCCGGTAAAATCGACTGACATAGAGAATGATCGGAAACGCCGCGAGACAAACCAGTGCCAGCTGCCAGTCGAGCCAGAGCATCATCACAGCGATACCGAAAACAATCGATACATCGCCGAGCAAACCGACAACGCCGGTGCTGAAAAGCTCGTTCAGCGTTTCCACGTCGTTGATCGTTCGCGTCATCAGCCGGCCTACGGCGTTGCGATCGAAATAGGCGAGGTCCTGTCTTTGCAAATGCGTAAAAATATCCATGCGCAGGTCGTGCATGGCGCGCTGGCCGGTGTACTGCGTTGTGTACGTTTGAACAAAGAGCACGACAAAGCCGAGAATAACGACGCCGACATAGGCCAGGGCCATGAGATCCAGGCCATGGAGATCTTTCGTGGCGATGTAGCGATCGATGGCGATCTTGGTGATGAAAGGGCCAAGCAGTTGCGTGGCGGTCTGCAACATCAAAAAGACGAAAGATACCGTCAAAAGCTTCCAATACGGCCGGAGATAGCGCAGCACACGCACCATCAGCCGGGCGTCGTAGGCCTTGCCGAGGATCTCGTCTTCTTGCTGAATCTCTTCGCTCACAATCTCTTTTCCGCGCGGGCCATGGACTCGACTTGCCGCGCCAGGCTCTGGCGCCGGTAAAGCTCGTAATAGGCGCCGCGCCGGGCGAGCAATTCATTGTGGCCACCCTGCTCGATAATCTCGCCGCCGCGCAGGTAAACGATCTTGTCGGCGTCGCGCACCGTCGAGACTCGATGCGAGATCAACAACGTTGTGCGCGCGCGCATGAATTGCCTGAGCTCGCGCAATATTTCCTCTTCAGTCTCGACATCGACGCTGGAAAAGGCGTCATCAAGAATAAGAATAGGCGAATTCTTGATGATCGCGCGGGCCAGCGCGGTGCGCTGTTTCTGTCCGCCCGACAAGCGCACGCCGCGCTCGCCGATCACCGTGTCAAAGCCGGCATTGAAGGACTGGAGGGTTGGCAGCAGTTGAGCAATCCGCGCCGCCTCTTCCACGCCGCTTGCCGAGCCATTCTCGCCGCCGAGAAGAATGTTATCCCGCACCGATCCCGAGAAAAGAAAAATATCCTGGCCCACATGGGCCGTGGCAGTTTCAAGCGCTCGGAGGTCCATTTGTTTGATGTCGACGCTGTCGATGAAAATCTGCTGATCACCGGGTTCGTATAGCCGCAGCAAGAGATTCACCAGCGTGCTCTTCCCCGACCCGGTTTCGCCGACGATACCGCAAACGGTTCCAGCCGGAATGACGAGATTCAGCCGTTGGATGACCGGCGCAGAGTCGCCGTCGTAGGCAAAATGGAGATTGCGAAATTCGATGGCGCCCGCAACCGCCGCGCCGACGTTTATTGTGCCTGCCGATTGATAGCGCGGCGAAGCCGGCGCATCGAGTACCTCGGCGATGCGCGAAAGCGCGGCCGTGCCGCGCTGGTATTGGTTCGCGGTGTAGCCGATCGCCATGAGCGGCCAGGTCAACATCGCGAGATAACCGTTGAAGGCAACGAATTCACCCAATGTCATTGTCCCCTGCAGAACCTGGCGCCCGCCAAGCCAGAGCACCACCGCCGCCGCACTGCCCGCCATCACCTGCATGAGCGGCCAGAAAATCCCCCAGAGCGTTGCCAGCCACATGGTCTTTCGTCGGTATTGGACGCTGATCGCGCCGAAACCATCGACCTGATTTTGTTCCTGGGCGTACGCTTGAACGACACGGATGCCGGAGAAATTTTCCAATACATACGCGCTCAATTGGCTTAGCCGCTCCTGTGTCTCGCGCGATGTGCGAAAGATCTCGCGCCCGAAGAAACGCACGACAATGGGAATTAACGGCATGGCGATCATTGACCAGAGAGTGAGCCAAGGATCGATCGCGATCATCAGTGTCAAGCTGAACAAAATCACGACGACCGCATCGACGATGGCGAGCGAGCCGAAGCCCATCAACTCGCGCACTGCCTGAATGTCGTTGGTGAGGCGCGACATCAGGTCGCCCGTTTTGGTGCGCTGAAAATAACCCAAAGGAAGCTTCTGCAAATGCGTGAAGACGCGGTCTCGCAGATCGGCCTCGCAGCGCCGTGAAAATCCATGAATGTTGATGCGCCAGCAGTAGCGAAAAAATCCTTGCACCGCGGCGGCGCCGAGGATCAACAGCGGATAGCGGAGCAAAGAGCGCTCGGGGCCATGGTGAAGAGCGGTATCGATGCCGCCCTTGATCAGCCAAGGCAAGGCGATGCCGGCGAGATCGGTGCCGACCAGCGAGAGAATGCCGAGAACGAGGAGACGGCGATGACGATCAACGAGAAACTGAACACGATGGTAATAGCGAAGAATCTCTGTGTCCTTTTTCTAAGGGAGCCGAGTGCAGCGCTTGGCCGCGCAATTGAAAGAGGAATTGCCGGCAGTGCCTAATCTTTGCCGATGCCGTGGTCGCGGTAAATCTCGTTCCATTGGCCGCCCATGAGCTTCTCCATGACTGCCGGCAGCGCGCTCATCGCCACGCGCACCTGCCCCATGGTCTTGCGGTCGCGAATCGTCACTTTCTCATCGGCTGCGGACTTGTCGTCGCCGACGGTTTGGACATCGACGGTCACGCAGAAGGGTGTGCCGACTTCATCCTGACGACGATAGAGCCGGCCGATGGAAGCCGTATCGTCGTAGACGGAATACCAGCGCTTGCGCAGGTCAGCGCAAAGCCGGTGCGCCGTTTCGACGATGCGGGAATTTTTCTTGAGCAGCGGCAATACGGCGATCTTGATCGGCGCCAGCTCCGGGTGAAAGTTGAGCACCACGCGCTTTTCGCCCTTAACCTCCTCCTCGTTATAAGCGTCGACCAGAAACGCCAGGGTTCCGCGATCGGCACCGGCCGACGGTTCAATAACGTAGGGAACGATTTTCTGCTTGCTCTCCTCGTCGAAGTATTCGAGAGCCTTGCCGCTGAACTGGGTATGCTGCTTGAGATCGAAGTCGGTGCGATTGGCGATGCCTTCAAGCTCGCTCCAACCCATCGGAAAGAGATACTCGATATCCGCGGTGCGCTTGGCATAGTGGGCCAGCTCGTCTCGGTCGTGCTCGCGCAAGCGCAGATTTTCTCGGCGCATGCCGTAGCGCGGATACCAGGCAAAACGCTCGTCGATCCAGCGCTGGTGCCATTCTTCATCGCTGCCCGGCATGACGAAGAACTCGATCTCCATCTGCTCGAATTCACGCGTGCGAAACGTGAAATTTCCCGGCGTGATCTCGTTGCGAAATGCTTTGCCGATCTGGGCGATACCGAAAGGCAGCTTGAGGCGCATGGACTGCAGCACGTTGTCGAAGTTTACAAATATTCCCTGGGCGGTCTCCGGACGCAGGTACGTCACTGCGGCGTCGTCTTCCACCGGCCCCATGAATGTTTTGAACATCAAGTTAAATTGACGCGGCTCGGTGAGCTCGCCCTTGCCGCAGGCCGCGCAGAGAGTGCGCTTTTTGCCGCAGTGCTTGCACGCTTCACCGCCCGGAATGGTGAATTTATTTCCCTTCGTCGCCTCGCAGAAGTGCACCCAGGCATCGTCCTCGATCTTGTCCGAGCGAAAACGCCGCTTGCAGGCGCGGCAGTCGACCATCGGATCGGTGAAATGATCCAAGTGGCCGCTCGCCTTCCATACCCTGGCGTGCATCAAAATCGACGCATCGAGCCCGACCATGTCGGCGCGATTTTGCACATTATCGCGCCACCAGGCGCGTTTGACGTTGTTTTTCAGCTCCACGCCGAGCGGCCCGTAATCCCAGCACGACCCCGTACCGCCGTAAATCTCGCTCGATTGAAATATAAAGCCACGCCGCTTGCACAGCGACACGATTTTGTCCATGTCGACCATTAAGGGATCCTATCTGATGGGAATTCTAATAATGTAATGGATGGAGGGGGCGGAGTCAAAATGCGCCCATCGAGGCCGCTTTACCGTTTAAGGACTTAGCCAGTGCGTCTTGTTTGGCTACAAGACCAATTGAAGTATACCGCACACGAAGAAACTTAACGTCTTAGCGCACGGTAAGCAGTGAGGACTCGGTGTCTGATTTAAAAGTTTATCTTGACATCTCCTATCTAGCCCTTTTGTAGACTCGATACTGCTTGAATTCTCGAATCAACCGAAAGGCATCGGTTCTAAGCACTGGATCATAAAGCCCTAAGTCTTTTATAAAATCGCCCACTACCAAATAGTCGGGGTCTGAAGCCAATGGGTCGTAGTCGACTCGTACTTTTGTGTGATTGCCCGGGAATGTACGGCGAATCAGATCCAAGTGGACCTGATCTGGCGGGAAGTGGTAGCGGCGATTTAACAGGAAGTGTATTTGACTGTCATAGGTTTCAATTAGCGAACCTGGAGACGCTTGACTATTTATAAACTGAGCCACCTGCGTTGCGGATTCATCGCCCTCTACGACATAAACCTGATAAAGCATTCTAAATGTCGAGAAGGACCACACGGTGATTAGCAACAACGCCAACAACAGCTCGGGAGAGGCCGGCTGTCGCGTTGCTTTCGTGGCCTCGGACGTCCTGGTCTTTTTCCAAGAAAAGACTTCTACTTCGCGATCAATTAGATCCCGTAGAAGCTTAGCCGTAAAAATACTTCCAACAAAGCCGGGCACGAATGCGTATCTATAAGCAGGATTCGACGCAAAAATATACCAGCCTAACCAACTCCCGGTGAAAACCAAGAGTGTTACGCGAAGGATATCGATATCGCTTTTCAGTCTGCTTGAATGAGTAAGCTGGCGTGAGTTGCGGGTTTCATAAAGGATCCCAAGAATAGTTGGCAAAAGAAACAGTGACGCCTGGAACGCGCGCCACCGAATTTGAAGAATTGGCACAAAGGCAAAGGTACCGTAGATTTCCGGCAGTGCCGTTCTTTGCTCGGCAAACATCCCGTTCTGAAGCCAAAGAAGGCACTTAACCGCCAGAAAAGTTGATGCCAAAGCGCTACCGATGACGATCGCAAGCCGCCATTGCCGCGACCAGAGGGTCAACACCAAGGGCGCAAGCAATGATGCCGCAAAGAACGGAGGGACTTGAGCTTTCGTTACTGCCGCTGTCGCCCACAACAACACAGCGAAAGGCATGAACCACAAAGAGCGCGAAAGAGCTACATAAAAACAGAAATATCCACCTAGGATAAAGAATAGCATCGGTACTTCACCTAAAACCTGACGTCCGATAATGATTGGATGCCACTCCGCAAACATGGACATCGTGAACAAAGCCACAAGCGCAAAACGGGCGACGGTTCGATCATAGATTTGTACCGCCAAAACGTAGAGGAGAGTTACCGCTCCGATCAAAAAGATTAAACCTACTATTCTTCCTTGCCATATCCCAACACCAAGCCATCGAAAAACGATAGCGATAGGTGTCGTTACTGTAAATGATGCTGCGAGTCCTGGAGAAGTCGGGTTTCCGCTAAGCAACCGCCCATATACGCCTTTCTCAGCCCAGTTGCGGGCGACGGACAAAGTCCAACCTTCGTCCCACCCCAAAGGGGGAACTCTTTCTAGATGTATTATTGATAGAAACGCAATCAACAAAATAAAACTCGCGAAGACGAGCAGTTTAAAAGTGCTCCTATAAATGACAGTTTTCATGATTGAGTTTCGAGATATTCCCCGGCCCTTTTCAGCTTGCTTCACGCGGCCTTCCGAGCAACGATCACGTAAGCCCCACAAATAAGCTCATCGCGACGTAGCCGGAAAGTTCACTTTCAATCTGCGAAGTGAGCAAATGCGCCTTTGCGTAAAGCGCGGTAATGCTCACCAAGAGATATGAAATTATGTATCGATACCTAGAACAGTTTTACACCCACTATACGCTTCTTGGTGAGATAGTAGAATGCTTATTTTTTGTCGGAGTCGTGAGTGAGAAGAAACCCGATTGCTTCAGATACTTTGGATAGCCCGACCACCCCACTTGTAAGGAAAAAATTATGATGACAGGTCGGAAAATCAAGACGTTCCACTCGCGGTCATTACGCATGCTTTACCTCGACAGTCTTTCCGCTAAGCGTCAATTTGTTGCCCGTTAAGATCTCTTGACACTGTCGGCCTCTCCGTACGCCTGTCCTTTATGGCAACGTCGGGATTTACCCGCGGACGCCAATCTCAGCTTGTCCCAAAATGGAGTCGAGATCACGGCACTCCGGAACCCTTGACCCGTTAGGGCAATTTGTAATATGTACCTCGACCCTAAGGGCAAGTTGCAAGTAGCCGGGGCGGAGCCCCGGATTTTGTCGATTCCGCGTATCATAATTGTTCTTACCCGAGTTCGCGCTTTGGTGTACTGGGGCATTTTTGGGAGATTTTATGACTGGCCGTCACTTTGCTTTAGATGTGACAAGTAGCGTTAATTCAAAGGCTTCTTGAATGGCTAAAGCCCTAAGTACACGCTCGCAGTTCAACCTTTTCAACGCTTCAAATTACGCCTGCTGCCCCACCAGACATTCCCTTGCTTGGATATGCCTCACAATCCCGTCTGTCGTCTCATTTTCTAGAGCCGATGGGAGCCTGACGGAACGGCCTCTCGGGGTCATTGCCATGGCGACAAGCGACACGCAGCTGGCAAAGCAAGCTGCTTTTCAGACTGTCGATAAGGGGATTCACAGCGGCGTGAAGGAGCGTTTGCAGATCGTCATTCGCGAGCAGTCCGAGTGGAAGGACTTCTGGCAACGGCACGCCTCGATCAGAGCAAATCAACCGCCTCCGCCAGCCGTAGACTTTGGTGATCAAATAGTCGTAGCAGTCTTTTTAGGTGACAAACCGACCGGTGGCTACGAGATAGCCATCATCAGCGTGGAACAAACCAACGGCGTGCTGACTGTCTCTTTTAGCGAAAAGGAACCACGGCCGGGCGCGATATCGACACAAGCCTTCACCCAAGCATTTCATATTGTTCGAATCACAATACCTCGTGCTGAAAAAGTCGTGTTCAGGAGGCTCCCATGACCAAGCGGATTGGCCTTACTGTTTTCTTCCTGCTTGCGCTTCTCGCATTGGATACACGTTCCACTTCTCAGTATGCGGCGCAATCACAGCCCCGGGTTCCCGAGCATGTTTCCGACGAGGTCATCGTCAGGTTCCGCGATGGAGTCGACGAGTCGCGCAAGGATCTAGCGCGTTTTCGGGTCTCGGGCAGCCGCAAGAAAGTATTTAAAACCGTCCGCGGGCTGGAAGTGATCAAGTTGCCGCGCAACGTCTCGGTCCAGGAAGCCATTGACCTTTACGAACAAGACCCCGACGTCCTGTACGCCGAACCCAACTACATCTTACACTTGACAGCCAAGTCTAACCTGACCGCAACACCCAACGATCCGAGCTTTGGCAGTCTTTGGGGGCTCACCAAGATCAGCGCGCCGAGCGCGTGGAATATTACCACCGGCAGCAGCAACGCGGTGGTGGCGGTGATCGACACCGGCATCGATTACAACCATCCGGACTTGGCAGCCAATATGTTTCGCAATACGGCCGACTGCAACAGCAATGGCATCGATGATGACGGCAATGGCTACATCGATGATTGCTTCGGGATCGACGTGGCCAACGGCGACTCTGATCCGATGGATGATCATTACCACGGCACGCACGTCGCCGGCACCATCGGCGCGGTGGGCAACAATGGCATCGGCGTCGTCGGTGTTAATTGGAACGTCAAACTGCTGGCGTGCAAGTTTTTCGATGCCAGCGGCTCCGCCACGACGGAAGGCGCCATCGAGTGTCTGGAATATGTCAAAGACATGAAGGCGCGCGGCGTCAACATCGTCGCCACCAACAATAGCTGGGGTGGAGATGAGAATTCTCAGGCGTTGTACGACGCCATAGCCGAGCAGCGCCAGCTCGGCATACTTTTTATCTCCGGGGCTGGTAACGGAAATGCGTTTGGCGTCGGCCAGAATAACGATACGACGCCATTTTACCCGTGTAACTATTTCCTCGCTAATATCATCTGCGTCGCCGCCACCCGAAGCACCGATGCCAAAGCCGGCTTCTCAAACTATGGCCGGCGCACAGTGCATGTCGGCGCCCCAGGTCAAGGCATACTAAGCACAGTACCTGGAGGCGGGTATACGTCTCTCGACGGCACTTCGATGGCCACTCCACACGTGGCTGGTTTAGCGGCACTTCTCAACGCCCAAGATCCCAACAGGGACTGGCGCGTAATTAAAAACCTGATCTTGGCCGGCGGCAACACTATCAGTTCCATGGCCAATACGATCACGGGAAAGCGGATCAATGCCAACGGCGCTATGACATGCTCAAACAGCTCGATTCAGACGCGCGTGCAACCGGTCGCCAGCACGATCAGTGCTTCGCCAGGAGTACCGGTAGTACTCGCATCGTTGAACATCAACTGCGCCAATCCCAACGGCAACGTCGTTGTCTCTGTCAGCCCGGGAAGTTCATCGGTGACCCTCCTGGACAATGGGGCCAGCGCGGACCAGGCCGCAGCAGACGGAATCTATTCGGGCCAATGGACGCCAAGCGCAGCAGGAACCTACACACTGACGTTTCCCGGTAACGATAAAATAACAGTCAACGTCGCAAACCCGACTATCAGCGTCACGCCTAACTCAATTGATTTCGACGGCGTCGCGGTGGGCAGCTCAATAGATAAGAGCTTGACTGTACACAATACCGGTGGCGGGATACTTTCAGGCACTGCGACTACGAGCGGGCCCTATTCGATCGTGTCAGGTGGCACGTACAATCTCAGCGGTGGACAAAGTCAGATTGTTACGGTTCGCTTCGCTCCGACGGCGTCGGGTACCTTTGCCGGTAGCGTTAACTTCACCGGCGGTGATGGTGCGTCGGTAACCGTCAGCGGTTTCACAACCGTAGTTAATTCCATCACGCCGTCCAACGTGGATTTGGCGGCTCCGCCGTCAAGCTTCACTGTTCAAGGCACCGGCTTTAAAAATTTCGGTTACGGTTTGCCGGTGGTCAATTGGCAGCGAAATGGCGTCAACATCGCTCAGGCCCGCGCCACCGCCATGACGTCCACAACCCTGACCG